>CALDEP010000137.1 GCA_937942475.1 uncultured Aureispira sp. | reverse complement strand
GCCGTTCTTCCCGAATGCAAATATAGACCAACTACGCCTGTCCCTGCAACCGAAAACGTTAAGCCATTTGTTGCTGTATTTAAGACAACGGTTAACGTTCTATTACCACATCCTACATTCCAAGGAATATTGATCGTGCTTGTATTGGTAATGGTTGTGGAGGTCGCATTTCCTGAAAAATAGGTAAAGGAATAATTTCCACCCGTTCCATAGCGTTTAAAATTAACAGTAATAGGCTCGGCAGAAGCATCACAAGGCGTAAAAAACTTAAAGGAACTTATCAGCGCATGACTAGCAACAGGTCCAGGCAAATCAATTTGACAACTAGCATTCGGCTTTATTACCTGTCCACTAAGATCATAAGCGACCGCATCTAATGAAGGAAATCCAATTTCAGGATTTGCATTAATATCTCCATTTGCATCCACCGTAAGCATTCGATTCATGGTCGTTCCATTATGCGCCTCAGGATCAAGACGTACAATTCCCGCTACCTCTAATTTCTGAGCAGGCGTTGGTGTTCCGATACCAACATTCTGGGCATTAAGAAAATTGAGCTGTAAGAAAAGAAGCAAGCAAAAAAGGGGAATGTTTAAATGAAACATATTTTGGATAATTAATTGATTACAAATAAGTTGTTTTTAAATAAAAGTCATTTCTCAAACTATAAATAAGGCATCAAATACTTGATTATTAAATCAAATATCTATTGTTCAATAACGAAGATAAGACTTATCATGTGATCTAATTCATAGATTAAAGCTATTTTTTTTCATTATTAAAATTCCTTTTTATATTTTATCTAGCTTGGTCCGAAAAAAAGAGCCATAATGGCTATTCAACCTAAAACAAAATAAACACAAGATGCACAAAACCTTATTGATTAGTTTTCTCCTTTCCTTTCCTTTATTAATTACTGCACAAACTAAAATAGAATCCGCTTTAAAAAGCCTTGAAAAAGACAATGACCTCAAGTATGCTTCCATCGGATTTTGTGCGATTGATATTAAAACCAATCAAATTTACGCCCAACGCGCTCCAACAAAAGCCTTGATTCCAGCGTCTTCTATGAAAGTAATTACCACAGGCGCTGCCCTAGCTATTTTGGGCAGTGATTATAAGTTCAAAACATTCTTAGAATACAGTGGTAGTATTTCTAATGGGACCTTAAATGGAAACATTTACATTCGAGGAACAGGCGACCCCTCTTTGGCTTCTCCAATTATGGAAGGCGTGCTGACTAAGGAAGCTTTAATGGCTGAATTTATTGCGGTTATCAAAAAAGCAGGCATCAAAAAAATCAATGGCGCTGTTGTTGGCGATGGTAGTTATTTTGACGATCAAGTAATGATTCCGACTTGGCAATGGGGCGATATTGGCAATCATTATGGTGCAGGAACCTCAGGTTTAAATTATCATGATAACCTCTATTATATTCATTTTAAACGAGCCAAAGACTATGGTTCTACCCCAAGAGTAGACCACACGGTTCCTAATATCCCTCAACTAAAATTTGACAATCGAGTCACCAGCGCAGGAAGCAGAACGGGAGACAATGCCTACGTTTATTCGGCTCCTTATGGCACTGAAGTGACCTTGAGAGGTACGATTCCAAAAGGCAGTGGTTTGTTTGATATAAAAGGAGCAACGCCCGATCCGACCTTGTTGTGTGCTCATGATTTGCGCAATGCCTTAATGGCAGCAAGTATTCCTGTTTCCAAAGAAGCAAGCACCCAACGCTTGCTCAAAAACAAAGCTTCGAGAAAAAAGATACACACGCACTACTCGCCTTCTTTGACAACGATTTGCAAGCACACCAATGAAGCTAGTAGAAATATGTATTGTGAGGCTTTGCTCAAAACGATTGGAGCAAAATCAAAAGGTCTAGGAAGTACGAACAATGGAATTGCTGCTATAACTGATTTTTGGAGAGGTAGAGGTTTAGATATGGCAGGCTTTTTTATGAAAGATGGCTGTGGGCTTTCTGCTAGAAATGGTGTTTCACCCAAAACCTTTGCAGAAATTATGCGCAAAATGTATCTTGACAAAAGCGCTTTTGGCGATTTTTATAATCAAATGGCTATTGCTGGTCGAACAGGAACTTTGCGTAATATGTGCCGTAACTCTTCGGCAGAAAATAATGTCCGTGCAAAAAGTGGTTCCATGAACAGAATTAGAAGTTATACGGGTTTTGTGACCACCAAAGGAGGCAAAAAATTAGCCTTTAGTATGATTGTTAATAACTATTCCTGTTCTGGTTATATGATGAAAAAGAAATTAGAAACCTTAATGATTGCTTTGGCAGAATCTAATTAAGGAACGAAGTAGATGGGCATCCTATTTGGCTTTAAACAGGTCATTTATGGTCCATCTGCTTACTTCTAAGCATACCAAAAAGGCATTAAGATTCACATTAAACATTCTTGTGAAGCCTATATTCGCCTTGTTTATTTATCAGACCTATATTTTAGCCCTTAATTAACAGTATTGCTAATAATATATGGAAGGTTATGATTGCAGCCGTTTTTGTTTTTTTACTTTTAGGTTTATTCTAAAAAAAAAGAATCCCTATAAATCTTAGATTACGTCAAGATTTAAAATCACACAAAAAATATGGAACATAAAACCAAAGAATTAGTTATTACTATTCGTCCTGATACTATTATAGAAATAAAGGTAAGAGAAGATTTTGACAATGAATTCACGCTGGAAGGTGCCAAAAAAAATATAGCGCTGATCGAAAAAGTTGTAGGAGATGATCCTCAATGTATCATTGTGTGGATGCCTGACAATTATATGAAAAAAGAGATCATTAAATATTACAATAACTTTGAACCAGAGCACGTTACAACGGCATTAATCACCAAATCTTTTGCGTCTAAGATAATCGGCAATCTTTTTCTCACCTTAAGAGTACGCTTTGTATCTAAAAACAAAATTAAAACCAATCCTATCAAATTGTTTACGGCAAAAGAAGAGGCTATTAATTGGTTGTTAAATAGTATGCCTAATCAGCAAAAAGGATAAATTTGAAGACTTGAAAACAATCCAATACGATCATTTTCAAATCTTCAAATTATCTACTCTTCAAATCAATTATTTATCATTCACATAGTCTGTTAAATACTGAAAATGTGGTCCAAGTGCTCCAGCATTAGCAATCATCGCACGCTCCAACATTCCTGTATCTTTCAAGCCCAGTAGTTCTTCTATTACATGTTCCGTAAATTGCTCTCCAAACGATTTTGACGCATCTTTCGGCAATTCATTTGGTAAATTATCAATCGTCATCATATCAATGGTATGCGCTTGATATGGCTCTACTGCTTTTCCCGTTGTAGGAGCGTATCCAAAGACTGGTTTTGCAATCGTTGTTGCAAACAAAGTCGAAGGAATAGAAGCCACAGGAGCTATATCACAAGTAACATCTGCAATCACCTTAATGTTAAAAGCAACGGTCTTAATATCGTGTTTGCTAAAGAAAGCAGGGGCTTCATTTGCCCAATAAATACCATTCACCATCATATCTGCTACCTTTGTATAAGGAGCAAAAATAGATTTATAATCCTGTGGATTTTTAAAGAAGTCCATCAAATCAAATGCCTTATCCGCATCTTTAGGTGCAACATAATCCACACAATCCAATTGCGTATAAACCGCCTCTTCGTATTCCTTTGTCAGAAAATCCTGTGGACTTACCTTCTTAATTTCCATATAATCCAAGACCTCTGCGGCACCATTCGCTACTCGTCCTGTTCCTGTGACAACAATCTTCATTTTTGGAAAGGACAGCGTTTTATAATAAGCAATTGCAGCCGCATAATCATCGTATTTATGCATTTGCTCCAAGTCAAACGCTTTGGTTCGATTTCCATAGGTCATCATTCCATTGTGTGCGCCTACAATTCCTGCAAAACGCCCAAAAGCAATCACTCGCTGTTTTTTCTCATTGGTCAAGACCTCATAATCAAATAAGGTAATGTTCTTTTTCAAAACCTCTTGTAGCAAGGTTTTGTTATAAGGCTGCGCTTTGATGGTATGCGAAAAGAAGAAGTACTTTTTATTCGCCACCAATTGCTCTTTGGGTACTTCTTTAATGCCCATAAACACTTCACAATCTGCAATGTCTTCTTGTACTGTAATGCCTGCTGCTTCATAGTCGGCATCTGGTAAACAACGCCCTGGCGACGGCTGTACCACAAACTGTATGTCGTACTTTTCTTGCAAAGCCACACATTGTGCTGGCGTAAACAATACTCTAGAATCTGGCGGCACCTTCCCTTCTCTAATAATTCCTATTTTCATAATGGTGTGTTTTATTGTATTATCTGATCTCTAAAATTAGGCAATTTGAGCTTAAATCAGTCCTAAATCAACTTCAATTTTTGAAATTTTATACTTAGCAAATTATTTTTTATAAAAATAAACTTCTCTGGAACTTTTAGACCTCGAAATTAGTTATACCTTTGCAAACCATGAGAAGGGATCTATTAATATTTCTTTTCATAAATCGGAGATAATTTATCTCCAAACACTACAAAACGGGGCTGACTGGAATCGACAGCATGGAACGTTCTGTAGGTAAGCATGTCGAGACAGGTGTAATTATCTCGTAAAATATAGTACATAACAACTTTGAAATGGCAATAATAACTATGCCATGGCTGCCTAATCACACAGTGATATAGCAACCATTGCGACTCGCGCTTGACGTCTAATACACAGCGTGCCTCGTATCAACCAACCTTTTGGACTAGCTTTATGTGCGTGTCTCCGTAACATCGAGCGAAATAAAAAGAGGCTGGAGTAAGGACTCGTTTGTCGTCAGACATATCCTTACTTGAGACCCGACTGATGACTACACATGTAGAAAGCTTATGGATGCTTTGACTGGACGAGAGTTCGACTCTCTCCAGCTCCACTATTACTAATGCATAACTGTTAATCAAACAGTTATGCATTTTTTGATAACGTATATAATTATCATTTAATCTATCATTGTTGTCTCGTTTTATATCTATGGGTATAAAAAAGTTCAAAACAATGATTAAAAAATTTTTGCCTCGAATCTTCACAGGAAAGAAGTCTTTGTCCGCTAGGTGGTTCGTCCATTACAAAGATGAAAATGGGCACAAACGACGCAAATACGGCAACATCAACAGTTTCAATACGATTGAAGAAAGAATGTTAGCAGCTCAAAAAATTGTGTCAGAATTAAATTATTTAGATGCAATTTCCTCCGCTTCCAAGTTAGAAAAGAAGATTCTCAACCAGTTAAGGCTAAGAGAAGCTACCTGGAGAAAAAAGACCTATCAATGTAAAAGATCAAAACTCAAAATTTTCTTTGATTGGATCAGGGGAAAAGAATGGACAAAAGAAGTCGTTAATGAATTCTTTTTTGATTACCTCACTAATGACCGTAGAGTTAAGGAATCTACCTACAACGATTATATACGCCATATTAAGAATGCTTTAACCTGGTGTAAGAAAGAAGGTTTGATGGAGGACATCAAAAAAAGAAAAGCGGTTTGTATCCCTGCTCAATATTTCACAGAATCTCAACGAACATTTTTGATTGGTGTACTGAAGAAAGAAAAACCTGATTTGTGGTTTGCTGTTCAGTTTGTTTATTACTGTTTTATTCGCCCCAGGTCAGAACTCACTTTCTTAAAGGTGGGTGATATCATTCTAGAAGATAAACGAATCTTGATTCCTGCAAAGGTTGCTAAGAATGGCAAACAGGAGTATGTGGCTA
>CALDEP010000136.1 GCA_937942475.1 uncultured Aureispira sp. | reverse complement strand
ACTGAAATTATGATCATTGTCAAGTCGGCACATTGTCAAAGCTTCAAATTTTTTAAAGTAACCCTGTAAGAACAGCAAATTAATAAAAAATGGCAGAAAATAAATCGTTTTTAGGTTCAGGGTGGAGTTTTCCTCCACGATTTTTAGATAGTACCGAAGGTTTGGAGCTTTCACATGATGACCGAGATATAGCGGAATCGATCTATATTCTATTGTCTACGACACCTGGAGAGCGTGTGATGAATCCTGGCTATGGTTGCAATTTGCACAGCATGGTTTTCTCTTCCATTAGTACTTCTATGAAAACTCGAATGAAAGATTTAATCTCTACTGCTATTCTATATTATGAGCCTAGAATCAATTTGGTTGCTATTGATATTGATGATAAAGACCAAATGGAAGGTAAGGTGGAAGTGAATATTGTCTACGATATTAAGGGAACCAACTCCCGTAAGAATATGGTCTATCCTTTCTACTTAACGGAAGGAACAGATATCTAAACTTTATTACTATAGTAATAGAGAAACAAGCTATGAACCAAAATATACCCCATAACTATACATTATGAGTCAAAATAACAATACCCATATACTACATTGGAATGGTGTTTCACAAGATGAGCGCGTTCTGAAATCTTTACTACCCGATTCTGTTCAAGTGGATGAGCGTTCAATTAGTGATATTTTGGCTTTTGCAGCCAAATTTGCTGAAATTGTACAGTATTACAATTTAGAAAACTCTAGAGATGGAAATTGGAGCAAGTTTTTTGAGCGAGATGAGACGATCTTTTTGTCTACGATTGTTTCTACAGACTTGCATAAGGTGGAGAATGAGCACAATCGTTTGATTCATATTTTGGATAATGCTCCAAGAGCAGAGGAGAAATTAGAGGCATTGGAAGGTCTGATGCAGCAAATTTTGGATATGGCGAAGCAGATCAACGATTGGTATATGCATGCGCTGAATATGGATCGTTTGAATATGATGCATTCTTCGGAGTTGGAAAATGAACTGGAAAATGCGATTAAACAACAACTGGCACAAAACCTAACCGATTTATTGGCTTATCAAGAAGATTTAGGCTTTAATCCAACTGGTATGTTTAGTTCTGGTGAAATTCATAAACATTTTCATAAGAATTGGTTTAAAAAGCATGAACAGATAGGTGCAAGAAACATCTTGATTAAAGGGCTTGAATCTGCGGATAAGATTAAAAGTTATACTAAAAAAATACGCATACAGTTTCGTACCTTTTATAGTGTAACGTCTTATATTTTGCAAATAGCCCCTAAATATTTGATGGAATCGCTGACAGGAAAGGCAAACCATCGTCCAGATATTGCTTTGTTTATTTCTTTTGCTAAGATGTTTAAGAAATTGCAGTATCAAGTTAACACAGTAACAGAAAAGCATTTAGATTTTTATTATTATAATGTTCTAAAACAACGTCAAAAAGGGCTTTCTCCTGATCGTGCGAATATCTATTTTAATGTAGCAAAACACATTGATACGCATTTATTGAAAAAAGGAACGCAGCTAACGGCGGGAAAAGATGAAAACGGTATAGAGCATTTTTATGCTATAGAAGATGATTTGGTTTTGAATCAAGCAAAAATAGAATCTATTCATAGCTTGTTTATTAGTAAAAACCCTAAAATTGGTATTGGTAGTTCTTATCGAGTGATTACGAATTTGTATTCAGCAGATATTGCTAATTCTAAAGATGGTCAAGGTGGTCGTTTTATTAATGACGAAGAAAACTGGCCAACTTTTGGGCATGAAATCTTGGAATTGCCAAAAGGGGAGCAACAAATGAAGTTTGCAGATATTGGTTGGGCAATGGCTTCTCCTATTCTGGAAATGGAAGAAGGACACCGAATTGTAACCATGCACTTCCAGTTTGTTCCAAGTACCATGTATACCTTAAATTTATTGATTAAGGATATTAGTATTAACCAAGATATTTCTAGGGAAGATGCTTTTTCTAAAATATTTAAGAATAGTTTAGAAATTTACTTTACTTCTCCAGAGGGTTGGGAAAATGCCTACACTTGTGAGGTTTTGCCTCCAAATGAGTGGGGAAGTCCTGAAATAACAATCGTTGCTACCTTAACGGCCAATGCTCCAAGTATTATTGGCTATGATGAGGAAGTACACGGTGAAGGTTATAACACGAAAGATCCTGTTGTTCGAGTGGTTCACAGAAATGAAGGTTCTTTCTTTTCTTATTCGTTCCTAAAAGAATTGGAAGTACAACGAATAGGACTCGATATCAATGTAAAAGAAATTAAAGGTTTAGCCCTATCGAGTGATGTTGGGACAATTTATCCAAATGTACCTTTTCAGTCGTTTGGACCAATTCCTCAAGTAGGTTCTTATTTGATGATTGGAAAAGAAGAGATTTTCAAAAAGGAAATTACAGATTTACAAATCAATATAGAATGGCATGCTTTGCCAGAGGATAAAAAAGGGTTTAGAGGACATTATAAGGATTATGGATTGGGCATTAAAAATGACCAGTATGAACTAAAGTTGACCGCACTTTCTGATGGCGTTTTTCATCCAATAGAGGATGAAAAACCATTGACCTACAAAATGTTTGAAGCAGAGGATAAGAACCCGCATAATGTTCATCACAAAAGAACCATTTGCGATATTGATGTAGCTGCCTTGAATATTAAACCAGATGAAGAGCTGGAAATGCGTCCAAATTATGACCATGAAACTAGAGCAGGCTTCTTTAAATTAGAACTTTTTGGACCTAAGGTTGCTTTTGGACATAAAGAATATGCTAAGATTTACGCTAAACGAGTGAAATTTAATACAGATCCTAAACGAAAAGGACCTGAAAAAGTATTGCCTTTGCAGCCTATTGCACCTATGATGAAATCAATTACACTTGATTATTCTGCAACAGCGGAGATCAATGTTTTGTCTATCGGAACATTGACCAAAGGCGAAAGTACCAAAGAACAAATTTATCACATACATCCCTTTGGAGTAATTCAAACATTTGGACAAGGACGCTCATCAAATCGTTTGTTGATGCCGAATTATGATGATAATGCTTATTTATATTTAGGTGTGAAAGGATTGGTGCCACCAAATAACCTGACACTTTATTTTGAACTGAAGGAAAATATCAATTTGTTTTCAGATGAAGCCGCAAAATTTGCTAAACCAGAGGTGATCTGGAGTTATATGGCAGCCGATAAATGGAAAGATTTTTCTCAGAATATGATTTTGTCTGATACGACAAATGGGTTTAATAATTCAGGAATTATCAATTTAGAAATACCACGAGACTTAACAGATGAAAATTCTATTTTGGAAAGTGGCTTACATTGGTTGAGAATAACGGTAAAAGGAGAGCCAAGTTTGTTGCCTAGATGTCTTAAAGTAGCGACTCAAGCAGTTCGTGCGGTTTGGCAAGATAATGATCATAGTGCCACTCATTTATTAGAGCCTTTGCCAGGTAATTCGATCAAAAAAATGGCATCGTCTATTTCTCAGGTTCGTGGTGTAAATCAGCCGTTCCCTTCTTTTGGAGGACGTCCAGGAGAAACTAAGCATGATTTTTATAGAAGAACTAGCGAGCGTCTACGTCACAAAAATAGAGCAGTTTCTGCTTGGGATTATGAGCGTTTGGTTTTAGAGAAATTTCCAAATATTCACCAAGTAAAATGTGTGACACATGTTGGAAATGAGAATTTTGTAGATCGAGGGACTGTTATTTTAGTTGTTGTTCCTAAGATTGATAAAAATTCTAGAAGTTATCATTTACCAATGGTTAACTTTACGATTCTGAATTCGATCAAAGAATATTTGGAGCAATTATCGTCTCCATTTGTGACGATTGAAGTTCGTAACCCAATTTATGAGCGTGTGAAAGTTACGGCTGGCATTCGTTTTGAAAAAGGCAAGAACAATGGTACTTATTTGAAGAAACTCAATCAAGATATTATTGGATTCTTATGCCCTTGGATGTTGGGTGGCTCACAAGAATTAAACTTAGGTGGAACACTTGTGAAAGATGTTGTTTTAAGCTTTATTGAGAAGTGTGATTATGTGGATTTTGTCACTAAATTCTCTGCGGTACAAGTATTCCCGCAAGATGGTGTTGGCTTTGATGTAGATGATACCGCAATTCATGCCACAAATTCACCGCTGATCAAAGCAACAAAACCTTGGTCTATTTTGATTCCGTTTGAGTCGAATCCAATCTACTTCTTGGATGATGAGACCTTCCAAGTTCCAGAAAAAGCGTCTATTAGCTCGATGATAATTGATGGTGACTTTGTGATGACGGAAGAAAAAGAAAGAGATTTGGACGATTATTTGTCGGACAAACGTCGTAAAAAAGACGAAGAGGAGGAAGATTAAAGGAGCTATTTTTGATTAGAAAATCAGAAAATCGTTGCGAACTTATTTTTAATAGAAAAAAATCTTAACTTAGGAAGTCTATTTTTTAGACCTACTATTTCTATAGAGATAAAAAATAAATTTTTATCACAAATAAGATAATTACTGATAACTACTAACTAAGCTATGACGCTATTAACTAGAACCACACTCAAAAATTTATTTACTAGAGGCTCTGTTCCTACAGAAGTTAATTTTTCTGATTTTATAGATTCTACAGTTAATAAGGTAGACGATGGTTTTTCTCAAAGCCCAGAACATGGTTTTATGTTGGCTCCTCAAGGAGCAAATCGAAAGTTAATGAGTTTCTTCGAAAGTATTCGAGATCCTAATGCTGCTTTCAGTTTGTCTCTAAATCCGACTCGACATAGTAAAGGCTTGAGCTTGGATGATGCAGAACACAACAGTATTTTGTTTTTGAGAGATACGGGAGATATTGGTATTGGCACGACGACACCTCAATATAGATTGGAGGTAAACGGTATGGCTGGTATGGCTGGACGTGTTGGAACGTTTGCATCTGGAGAGGTAAAGGCGAATGGTGAATGGCAAACGATTATAGATCGTTTAGAAGGCGTGCAATCGTTTGAATTGGTCGCTCAAGCAGGAGGTAAGGAAGGACGTGGTAAATATGCGTTTACTTATGCAATTGCTTTGTCGAATTATGGCGTTGGAAAAATCCAGCACATTCGTTCTACTTACAGTCGTTTACTAGGACCTTTGTTTCATAAAATATCTTTTCGTTGGGCAAAAGGCAATGATGGTTATCAACTACAAGTCAGAACGGCTCAGAATTACGGTTTCTTAGATGAAAAAAGTACTAAACCTGCCAAGATTAGATATTATGTATCTAAATTGTGGGATACGACAATGATTGAAGAAGAAGAAAATAAACGCTAGTAAGCTTTATTATTACTAGTAAAATAAATATTAAAAACCCTTTAGTGCTTTGCGCTGAAGGGTTTTGTTTTTTGTGATAAGTTTCAATTATAATGAATATAAGGCGCTTTGTATTCAGAAATCAAGTGATTCAAAATTAAGACAATAAGAAGGGCTGTTTTATGAGAATGTTTCACAGAGATGGAGATTGAATAGCTATAAAATACATTTTTTAGACTTCTAAAAAATGTATATCTTTGAGCGATAGACCTAAATAGTATTTTAAAATACTAGAAGCCAGATGCGCTGAATTTTTTCTTTCAACAACTTTTGTAGTTTTCAGTTATTAATGCTGTTTAAAAAAAATCGACAATATATTAAGTCGGAACAATTTTCGTAAAGGAAAGCGCAGGGAATAGAATTTAGACCCGTTTTAGCTCTTTTTTAATAACAAGTTTTAATAGAATAAAAAAATGACATTCAATACATCAATTTTATTGTTGCTTTTTAGTGCGAATTTCTTTTGGGCAGGAGTAAATACAACATTCTACAATGCTTTGTACAGTGATTCTTTAGAAACAATAGAAAGTGCATTAGAACAATTGGATAGAGAAAAATTGTCAACTACAGTAGAAGCGTATAAGGGAGGTTTGACGATGAAAAAGTCAAATTATATGAAATCTGCGGCTAAAAAAATTGCCACTTTCAAAGCAGGGGGCAAATTATTGGAATCTGCGATTCAGAGTGCTCCTAATAATGCGGAATATCGTTTTATTCGATTAACCATTCAAGAGCATGCACCTAAAATTTTAAAGTACAACAAAAATATAGAAGAAGATAAAGTGCTGATCTTAAAAGGTTATAAAAAGATGGATTCTAAAACTCGTGCTTATGTATTAGACTATGCAAAACAATCTGATATCTTATCTGCTAAAGATTTTAAATAAACTGTTCGTTAGAAAAAATCGTAAACTGCTGTTAGAGCAATTATATTAATAAGGACCTTATGAAACGTATTTTGGTAATTGGTTATTCTCAATCTGGACAGTTGGATGAAATTTTAGCAAATTTTTTAAAACCATTTCAAGGAGTCGAAATAGAACAGGTTAAGATTGATACAAAAGAAGCCTTTCCTTTTCCTTGGACTAGTGCCGTTTTTTTCGACACCATGCCAGAGTCTGTACTAGAAGAACCCGTAGAATTGGCTCCTTATACTTTAAAATCAAGTAGCTACGACTTAGTTATATTGGGTTATCAGCCTTGGTATTTGTCACCATCCATACCAACAACTTCGCTTCTAAAAGATCCTAAGTTTTTAAGTGTTTTAAAAAACACACCAGTTGTGACGCTTATAGGTGCTCGAAATATGTGGCTCAACGCACATGAAAGTGTGGTAGGATATATTGAAGGAGCAGGAGGGAAGGTAGTAGGCAATATTCCATTGATTGATAGACATCAAAATCTAGTGAGCGCATTGAGTATTTTGCATTGGATGTTAACAGGTAAAAAGGAACGAAAGTGGGGTGTTTTGCCTTCGCCAGGTGTTTCTGATAAAGACATTGAAGAGGTCGAAATTTTTGGAAAGAAAGTATTTGAAGGCTTTCAAAAAGGAACGTATCAAGGTTTACAAGATGAAATTTTGGCAGAAGATAAAATCGATATTCATCCTTCTGTTTTATTGGTAGAAATGAGGGGTAAAAGCTTGTTTTTGGCTTGGGCAAACCTTATTAAAAAGAAAAGTGCTAGTTCAAAAAAACGATCCTTTTGGGTTAGTGTCTACAAGTATTATTTATTAGTAGCTCTGTTCATTGTCTCACCAATTGTTTTGACCATTTATACCCTGCTGATTCGACCATTTACAGGGAAGTCTATTCAAAAGAAGAAAGAACATTTTTTATATTTAGGAATCGATCGAAATTAAAAATCATCAAAGAATCTACATTTTTAGCAATTTCTTGTAGACTTTTATTGACACACACACACACACACGAAGTATTATTATTAATACAAAAATAAATAAGCATGAATAATCAATATGATGTTGCAATATTGGGGGGAGGGCTAGCTGGCTTGACACTCGCTCTACAGTTAAAACAAGAAGAGCCAACAATTCGTATTGCTGTTTTGGAAATGCGAAAAAACGAAGCCCCAGATTCGGCACATAAAGTAGGGGAGTCTACGGTAGAATTAGGCACCTATTATCTAAGAGAAGTCTTGGGCTTAGGAGATTATTTAGACGAATATCAATTACCAAAGATAGGATTACGCTTTTATTTTTCTCCACAAGTCAAAGAACAAATTGATCAAAGAGTAGAATTGGGAGCAAAGGGAATTTTGCCTGTACCGAGCCATCAGATTGATCGAGGAATTTTTGAAAATGAATTGACCAAACGTCTATTGGATTTGGGCGTAGACGTTGTTTTGGGGGCACGAATAAAGGACGTTAATTTAGATCATAAAAAAGGGCATACGGTTAGCTATTTTAAAAATGGAGAAAGCCAGGAAATTACCTGTAACTGGGTTTCGGACGCTACTGGAAGAGTAGGGCTTTTAAAACGAAAATTAGGATTCGAAAAGCCTTTAGAACATAATATTAATGCTGTTTGGTTTCGTGTGAAAGGCGAAATTGATGTAAATGATTGGTCGGATAATGAAGCTTGGGTGAATCGATTGCCTTCAGGTTTGAGGCGTTTGGGAACGATTCATTTTATGGGAAAAGGCTACTGGGTTTGGCTGATTCCATTGGTTTCGGGGAATACTAGCGTAGGAATTGTTGCAGATCCTAGATTTCATGATTTTGCGACATTTAATAAACTAGACAAGGCAATGGATTGGTTGAAAGAGAACGAACCTTTGTGTGCCGAGAAACTAGAAGCCTATCGAGAAGAGGTGATTGATTTTCGAGTCTTAAAACATTATTCACATAATTCTGGACGATTTTACTCTACCGAAAAGTGGGGCGTTGTTGGAGAAGCAGGCGCATTTTTAGATCCTTTTTATTCTCCTGGAACAGATTTTATTGCGATAGGAAATACTTGGATGTCCGATTTAATCTTGAGGGATTTTAGAGGCGAAGATGTGGCTTCCCGTGCTATTATTTACGAACGAGTTCACGCTGCTTTTTTTAATAGTTGGGTGCCTATTTATAACCAACAATATGAATTGTTTGGGAATACCCAAGTGGTTCTGACCAAAATTCTATGGGATTGGGGCGTTTATTGGGCAATTCCAACCTTATTATTTACCAATAGAGGCTATATAAAATTAGAAATACTTCGGGCTTTATTTACAACTAGAGATTCTTTGGGAATTCGACTGGGTAAGTTGAATGGTCAATTACAACAGTTTTTTAGAGCATGGGCTAAATATGGTAATGAGCCATTTGTGAAGGAATCGCTTGACTTTTTTGACATCCCTTTTTTGAAAAAACTGCATTTGGATTTGGAGCTGCAATTGTCGGAAGAAGATTTGATTGCTAAATGTGAGGAGAACCTAGGTGTTTTAGAACAAATGGCAGCGGAGATTTATAGAAAGGTTGCTGCTATGCACAAAGGCACTCCAGAAAATATGAAAATTAATCCTTATAAATTTTCCTTAGAATCAACTAAAGAAGCCTTATTGGAACAAGCCAGCCAAAAAGGAGCGATAGATACCGCTTCAAATATTTCTAATGATTTGGAGTTGATTTGGTTAAAAGAAAAATTAGCAATTTAATGGAGTTTGAGAATAAGGTTGTTCATAAAATGACCCTTCTACAGGAGATATTTAAGTCTACAAGAGCCTTGGTAGACAAGGAAGAGGCGCTTCCACAGATTGTTCAGTCTATTCATGAACAAACAAAGGGAGCGTTTATTTCTATTGCTTATGAAGCTGCATCAATGAGTTTAGCCTTGCGAGATTTGGAGCAGGGAACGGACTTAACGATTTGGCAATTATTCTTAGACAAATATGCTAAGGAACATAGGGTTCAAGTTTATGTAGGTCTGGGTTGGGCTTGTGCGCAAGAACGATTAAATCCACGTTTATGGGTAGCAGAATTGGCTACTTTATCTGCCTGGAGAATTTGGGATGGCTATGGCTATTACGATGGTTTTTTTAGAAAGCGAAAAGTATTGCAAGGGACTTTTCCTAAAGGTATTTCTGAAAAAGAGCTTTCTGTATATTGGCAAGGTGTTGGGCGAAGTTTTTGGTATACCTGCCAAGGAGACAGAACTAAATTGCAAAAAATACTCACAAAAATTCCATTGAGCTATCAAGTAGATCTTTGGCGAGGAATAGGGATTGCTAGCACCTATGTAGGAGGACTAAGCTTGATGGAGTGCCAAGAATTGTGGAACTTGGCAGGCGTTTACCAGCCTCAACTAGCAGCAGGAGCTGCACTAGCGGTCAAATCAAGATCTGATGCCAACACAATTGTAAAAGATACAGAACTGATGGCTAAAGAATGGTGTAAATTACCTGTTTTGAAAATAGTAGACTTACTCAGAAACAAAGTATTAGATTCAACTGTTGCAGATGCAAAGGACTATCATACTTGGGTTTTGAAACTAGATCAAACGTTTAATTCTTAATTTACTTAAGCTCAATTTTCATTAAAATATATTAAAATTGATGCATAATTAATTCGGTTAAATGAATACAATTTTTCAATCCTTATTTTTGATTGTTTCTGTAATAAAAAGTTGTATAAGGAAAAAAAATAGTACTTTTACACACTAATATAAAGAAATATGGTCTAAACTATTTTAGATTATAGAAACTAAGGCTTATTTTAGAAGACAGATGAAAGAAGTATATATTACTAAAGCAGCAGTTTTTTTACCGAATAAAGTGGTAGGGAATAGTGAAATGGAAGAATATTTGGGTTTTGTAAATGGAAAACCATCTCGTTCTAAAGCTATTGTATTAAGACGGAATGGTATAAAACAACGTTATTATGCCTTAGAAAAGGGAGGACAAAGCACGCATAATAATGCTGAAATGACAGCATTAGCGATTAAAAACCTTTGTAATAACGATAAAGCAGAACTACAAAAAATTGATTTGCTTTGTTGTGGAACTTCTACTCCTGACCAAACAATGCCTTCTCATGGTGTAATGGTGCATGGATATTTGCCTGAAACTAGAAGCATCGAAGTGGTTTCGCCTTCTGGAGTTTGTTGCTCTGGAATGCATGCACTGAAATATGCTTATATGTCTGTTAAGATTGGAGATAAAGAAAGAGCTGTTTCTACTGGTTCTGAACGAATTGCCTCTATGATGACAAGGGATAAGTTTGATGAAGAAATGCTATTTATTGAAACCTTGGAGGAGAATCCTTATTTAGCTTTTTCGAAAGACTTCCTTCGTTGGATGCTTTCGGATGGAGCGGGTGCTTTTTTGGTAGAAGCTAAAAAAAATACGGACGCTTTATCTCTAAGAGTGGATTGGATAGAAGGTTGTTCTTATGCAAATCAGGTAGAAGCTTGTATGTATGCTGCTGCCGATAAAGATGATTCAGGCGACCTGGTTTCTTATAAAGATTACGATGCTAAAGGATTGATTAACTCATCTGTGATGAGTATTAAACAAGATGTCAAGTTGTTGAGTAAAAATATACTTCGACTTGGTTTTGATCATCTACAAGCTATTCTAAAGAAAAAAAATAAAACGGTAGATGAGTTAACGTATTTCTTGCCGCATCTTTCTAGCTTCTTTTTTGAAAAACCAATTGAGGATATCTTAGAAGAAAATGGAATGGGAATTCCTAAAGAAAAATGGTTTACTAATTTAGCAACTAAAGGAAATGTTGGTGCTGGTTCTATCTACTTGATGGTAGAAGAATTGATGAATAGTGGAAAACTAAAGGCTGGTGACCAAATCCTATTGGCTGTCCCTGAAAGTGCTCGCTTTTCTTATGTGTTTACGTGGTTGACTGTTTGTTAATTTTTATATTATTTATTTCTTCAACTATGAAAAAAGAAGACTTACCTCAAGATAAAACAACCTTAACAGATTTTACACGTGATGTTTATTACGTTAAAAATAAAGAAGGAGCGTATGAACAAGCACTAAGCTCTGGCTGGAGCGTTAAGTCAGATGCCTTGGAAGGTGCTTGGGAGGAGATAGACCGACGGGTGGCACTAGCCATAGAGTCCTTTAAAGCAGGGGAGGCAAGTCCTATTCTTTATTATATGGAAAAGAACTTGATGGATATTCCTACACTAGCTGGATATGCTGGACAGTGGTCTTTTTGTGTTAAAAGACATCTAAAAGCCAAATCTTTCAAAAGATTAAGTGATAAAAAATTAAGTAAATACGCTAAGGCATTTAAAATAACAATAGAAGAACTGAAAAATTTCGATGGAAACGATAATAACGGACTTTAATCACATACAAACGGCTCATTGTGAGAATGGCGTAGCAACCAGTTTGTTACGGTATCATGGTTTAGATTTCATGTCTGAACCACTTGCGTTTGGTTTGGGTGTAGGCTTGTTTTATATTTATCTTCCATTTATGAAATTTAGCAATGGACCTGCCATTTCTTTTCGTACGATGCCAGGAGATATTTTCAAGCGAGCTAGTCGTTCTTTAGGAATTAAGGTTGCTCGTAAGAAATTTAGAAGTACGGTAGCTGCACAAGAATTTCTAGACAAAAAAGTAACCGAAGGTGTTCCTGTTGGTTGCCAAGTGGGCGTTTTTCATTTAAAATATTTCGCTAAAGAATATAGATTTCACTTCAACGCACACAATTTAATTGTGTATGGCAAAGAGGATGGACGGTACTTGATTAGTGATCCTGTGATGGAAACAGTAACCAGTTTGTCAGTTGCTGAATTAGAAGATGTACGATTTGCTAGAGGACCTTTGGCTCCCAAAGGGCATATCTATTTTCCTGTAAATGTTCCTAAAGTAGGAGAGGAGCAGTTGCGCAAAGCCGTAAAAATAAGCCTGAAAAAAAATGCTTGGTGGATGTCACAAGTGCCTGTTTCTTGTATTGGAAGCTCAGGTTTTGCTTATACTGGCAAGCACATTCGAAAATGGAGAGATAAACTAGGCGTGAAACAAGCGGGTTTGAACTTAGGTCAAATCGTTCGTATGCAAGAAGAAATTGGAACAGGTGGTGGAGGTTTTCGTTTTATTTATGCCGCCTTTTTGGAACAAGCAGCAGAAATACTACAAGATGATCGTTTGAGCCGATTATCAGAAGAAGTTACAAAATCTGGTGATTTATTGCGCTCTTCTGCCGTTCGTATGGCAGCAGTTTACAAAGGAAGAAAAACAGAGCAACAAGATTTTAATGAGGTTGCAGAGGGCTTTGAAGAGATCGGCGCTTTAGAAAAAAAAATATTCTCAGAATTATACAAAATGAAATTTTAGAGTACGATGACGTTTAATTGTATTCAAATAGAAGACGTTAGTAAACGTTATAAAGGTGCTGACAAGGATAGCCTGAAAAAGGTTAGTCTAAGCATCCAAACAGGAGATGTATATGGTGTTTTAGGTCCTAATGGGGCAGGTAAAACAACCCTAATTTCCATCCTCTGTGGTATTATAGAAGCTTCTGATGGTCACGTTGTTTATCGAGATAATAACGAAGAAGTCAATTTTAAAGGAATTCAACCTAAAATTGGGTTTGTTCCTCAAGAGTATGCACTTTATCAAGAATTGACCCCTGTACAGAACTTAGAGTACTTTGGAGCTTTGTATAATTTATCAAAAGAAAAAATAGCAGCACGGACCACCGAGATTTTAGCTGTTTTGGGCTTGTCTCGTGTCGCAAATGATCGAGTAGAAACCTTCTCAGGAGGAATGAAACGAAGGGTCAATCTAGCAATAGGAATTATTCACGAACCTTCCATTCTATTTTTGGATGAACCTACCGTTGGAGTAGATGTTCAGAGTAAGGTGGCTATTCTAAAGTTTTTAAATCAACTGAATCAAGCTGGAACAACAATTATTTATACCTCACATCATTTGTCAGAGGCACAAGATTTTTGTAATAGAATTGCGCTGATTGATCAAGGAGAAATTATCATGAAAGGCAATATAGATGAGTTGCTGTCTACTCATGCCGCAGAAGATTTGAAGGCTCTATTTATCCAGTTTACAGGAGAGGAATATAGAGATTAGAGCAGCAGGGAATCTTTGTAAGGATCAAAAAATCAGTATACAAGTACTTCAATAGAATTATGATGGAGAGATATTCAATGTTTATATTGCAATCGTAAATAAAAGAAAAATGTTCAAGCTTTGGGTTGCCATAAAAAAAGAATTTAGAATCCTTATGTATGATAAGGCAGGACTAGCAGTTATGTTTGGGATGCCTTTGTTATTGGTGTATGTAATTACGATTATTCAAGATTCTGCTTTTAAAATTGTGAATGAGAATAAAATTTCAATTTTAATTGTTAATAAAGATAAAGGAGCAGAAGGTCAAAAGCTCGTTGAACTCATGCAGGCTTCTGGTTTGTTTGAGTTGTCACAAAAAGATTCTGTTCAGAATGTGAAACAGACCATGCAAAAGGAAGATTATCTGACAAGCTTGGTTATTGCTGATAATTTTACGGAAAAACTAACGGAGAAAGCCCTCTTAGTAAGTTCTACGATGATGACGGAATTAGGCTTGGAGGAGCCGACAAATATGCCTAAAAAGATCAAACTACCAGCACTAGATTTTTACCATGATCCTGTTCTACAAGAAAATTATTGTTTTTCTATAATGAGTATGGTAGATGCTTTTTTGAAAAGTATAGAAGGCGAGTTGTTCATCAATCAAATGTGCAAACAATTAGAGTTGACAGAATCGCCTCAACAGCTGAAGGATGCGATGATTGAGAATCGGGTGCCCATTAATAGAATCCCAGCGACAGCTTCAGACAGTACTAAATTGCCGAATTCTACACAACACAATGTCCCTGCATGGACGATTTTTGCCATGTTTTTCATGGTTGTTTCTTTGGGCAACAACATTGTAAAGGAGCGTTTGAATGGAAGTTTTATTCGTTTGAAAACAATGCCGACAAGTTTTGCTTTAGTGCTTGGCGCCAAAATGTTGTTGTACTTAGGGGCTGCTGTGGCACAAGTGGCACTGGTATTTTCCTCTGCCATATTAACCTTTCCCTTGCTAGGTTTGCCAGAATTGACCTTGCCTTCCAATCAATTAGGTTTTATTTTTATCGTGTTGTTAAGTGGCTTGGCTGCTGTAAGTTATGCTATGCTAGTTGGAACAATGGCTCGAACGCAAGAACAAGCACATGGTTTTGGTTCTATGTCCATCGTTATTTTGGCTGCCATTGGAGGAATTTGGGTGCCTAGTTTTGTGATGCCAGATTATATGCAGACGATTAGTTTAATATCGCCCTTAAATTGGTGCTTACAAGGGTTTTATGTGCTGTTTTTGAAAGGAGGCACTTGGGCAGCTTTACAACCTGTTGTGCTAGGTTTGGGTCTTTTTATAACGACTTGCTTGGGAATTGCTTTTTTGAAATTGAAAAAAGATAAAATTATATAAACGGATTATTTTCTCTATCAACTAGAGAATTTTTAATAAGGTAAATTGCATCATTAAAAATGATTACTAAACTAAAGGAAAATATAGTTGTTATTTTACATATATAGAGAGGTTTGGTGTCTGTAGCAATTTATTACAAAAAATGAATAAGGTATTATGGAAATAACAGCGTTAAAGGAAAAATTAAAGCAGCAGATTATTGATTATTTGAATCTAATTGATGTGGAACCTGCGGATTTACAAGAAGATTCTCCTTTGTTTGGACCAGATGGTGATTTAGGCTTAGATTCTATTGACTCTGTAGAATTATTGGTGTTATTAGAACGCGAATATGAATTGAAAATTACAGACCCTAAAGAAGGAAGAAAAGTGTTGATTGATGTAAATAGTATGGCTCAATATATTATTGATAACGTAGAAGCTAAGTAGATTTTAATACTTACTAAGTCCTGTACATAGGTCCTGTTTATTAACTAATTTACTTAAAAAAGTAGATTGAATTTATTCCCACTAGTCAAATCAAAGAACGTATGACAAGAGTTTTAATAACTGGAATTGGAGTTATTTCAGCGATTGGTAAAAATACTGCTGAAAATAGAATACAACTTCAAAAAGGGCAAACTGGTATTGGCAAAGCAACGTTAATAGACTCGCGATATGTAGATGTTTTTCCGTTTGGAGAAGTACCCTATAGCACAGAATCTTTGATGGAAATGGCAGGGATTGCTGGCGAAAAAGGAATTACAAGGACAGATATTTTAGCCACAGTTGCGTTGCAAGAAGCTTTGGCTTCGGCAGGAATGTCTCCAGAAGAAATTTCAGCAATGGATACGGCATTTATCTCTGCTAGTACGGTAGGAGGCATGTCGATGACGGATGAATTATATAGAGATGGCAATAAAATAGGACTGCCTTCCGATTATTTGTCTTCTTATATTTGTGGGGCACATACTTTGAAACTAGCCAATCGTTATCAAATGAAAGGGCTATCAACGACCTTTAACACCGCTTGTTCCTCTTCTACGAACTCGATTATGTTTGGTGCAAAATTAATCAAATCAGGTAGAGCCAAACGGGCAATTGTTGGTGGTTCTGATGGCTTGGCAAAATTTACAATCAATGGATTTAATGCCTTGCGTATTTTGTCTCCCAAACCCTGTATGCCCTTTGATAAAGATCGTTCAGGGCTAACTTTGGGCGAAGGAGCCGCTTTTTTGATTTTGGAATCAGAGGAGTTGGTGGGTAATAAAAAGGTCTATGGCGAAGTAACAGGATATGGCAATACAAACGATGCCTTTCATCCTTCTTCTATTTCCGATGATGCTATTGGTATTATTGGATCTATTTCAAAAGCTATAGAAACGGCTCAATTACAACCCAGCCAAATTGACTACATCAATGCACATGGAACAGGAACAGAAAACAATGATATTTCTGAAATGTTTGGACTGAATAATGTTTTTGGTGCAATTCCACCCTATCAATCCACCAAATCTTATACAGGGCATACGCTTGCAGCAGCAGGAGGAATAGAAGCTGTCTTTGGGCTTTTAGCAATGGAAAACAGTGAATTGTATCCTAGTTTGAATTGTATTAATCCAATAGAAGGATACGACGCCAGTCCTATTTCAGCCTACCAAAGTGCTTATGAAATCAAACATCTATTGTCGAATTCCTTTGGTTTTGGTGGTAATTGTTCTTCCCTCATCCTTTCAAAAGCTTAGATTATGTATATCATTGATATGTCTTGTATTTCTGCACAGGACACCTATAATAATGCCATTTTTGAAGAAGGCGTAAAGGTGCAGACAGAAGCTCAATATTGGGCTGTTGAGCCTAAGTATAAAAAAATGATTCCGCTTAATTTGCTGCGTAGAATGAGTAAATCTGTGCGAATGGGCGTTGGAACGGGTATTCCATTGATTGATCAATTTAAGGATAGTTTGGATGGGATTATTATTGGCTCTGCAAATGGTTCTATCAAAAAGTCAGTTAGTTTCTTAAATCAAATTGTAGAATACAATGAAGGAACTTTGACACCAACCGATTTTATCCAGTCTACCTCTAACTCTATTGCTGGAACCTTGGCATTGATGGGCAAAATCACAGGATATAACAATACACATGTTAATAATGGAATTGCCTTTGAAAGTGCCATTCTAGATGCTTTGTTGTTGTTTGAAGAAAAATCTGCTAAACGCTTGTTATTAGGGGGAGTAGAAGAAATTTCTCAAGCAAATTATAATGTAGATTCTTTGAGAGGTATGTTCAAAGATGTTGTCGTAGATTCTACTCAATTGTTAGATTCTAATACACCAGGCTCGGTATCAGGAGAAGGTGCCGCACTTTTTGTAGTGGATGCAGAACCTTCAGAAGCAGCTGTGGCTCAAATTATTGATGTTGCTCAAATCGTACATCCAACTTCAGCCGAAGTATTAGCAAAAGCAAAACTATTTTTGGAGCGTAATAAGCTAACAACAGACGATATAGATGCTTTGTTTTTAGGTTATAATGGAAATAGTGAGACCGATCATTATTATAATGAATTGCAAGAAAATCTATTCCCAACACAAGCAGTTTATGTTTATAAGAATTTAGTAGCCGATTATTACACCGTCTCTTCTTTTGCGGTTTGGCTTGCTGCTAATCTATTTTTAGGTAAAAAAATGCCTTCGGAAGTAATCAAAAAAGCGCCTACAAAACCAACGGAGCGTATCTTGATTTACAATCATTATGAAGGAACTCAACATGGCTTTATTTTAATGAGTAGACCTTAAAGCCTTATTCGTGTCAGCAATAAAAAAGGAGCCTTTTTTAAAATACAAAGAGGACTCATTTTACCTGTATAGGGTTATTTTTTTTCATAAAACAAGAAAACTAAAGCTTGAAACAATTGCTATTAGAATCATGGGTGATGTTTCAGTAAACTTTTCTTTCTAAATAATACCTCGTCTTTCTAGACAAAAAAATGCCTGTAAGGACTCTTGTTCTTACAGGCATTCATTTTTGTACTACTAATAATGTTATAGCACTTTTTTATTCACGTGTTAAGATAAAAGGAATTCCAATTACTGAAAGTGTAATTTTATCACATTCGTTCTTAGTGATTGGAAATTGAGCATCTAGCGTATTTGTCGTAGTCGCAGAAGCTGCAACAGTATATAACGTGTCATTTGCAATAGAGTATGTTTTAACGGATAATGTATCGCCGTTGATAACTCCTCCAAGAATATCATCACTAGGATCTACTAGAGTTCCATTAGCTTCGAATTCTACCGTTGCAACGCCAGCGGTTACCGTCCAAGTACCAACAATGTTTTGTTCTACAGATGGGGGAGTACAGTCGCTATCTTCTGTACAAGAAGTGATGAATAAAGCTACTATTAATACTGCTAAACCTTGTTTTAAAAAATGCATATCGTAATTTATTGTGTAAAAAGAATAAAGATTATTTATAAACAGAAAAACAAATGAAATCGTTTTCCATGATAATGCATAACAAAATTTATGCCGAGAATAAAAAAGCTGCACATATTATTATATGAGCAGCTTTAGGTATTATCTAAAATGAATTATCAAGCGATTAAATATCATAATTTAGAACAGGCATCAACCAACGTTCTGCTTCCTCTCGATGCATTCCTTTGCGTTGTGCATAATGTTCTACTTGATCTTTTTCGATGTTCCCTAAACCAAAATATTTGGATTCTGGATGAGAAAAATACCAACCACTTACAGAGGCAGCAGGATACATGGCACAGCTTTCTGTTAAGAAAATACCTGTTTCAGCTTCTGCATCTAACAATTCAAATAAAGTACGTTTCTCTGTATGTTCAGGGCAGGCAGAATAACCTGGTGCAGGACGAATACCTACATAACGCTCTTTGATTAATTCATCGTTGTTTAAGCTTTCTGTTTTATCATAACCCCAGTGCAATTTACGAACTTGTTCGTGCATACATTCGGCAAAAGCCTCTGCCAAACGATCTGCCAAAGCTTTGGTCATAATGGCATTGTAATCGTCCAATTCTTCTTCGAATTTTTTGACCCACTGCTCTATATTTCCTCCTGCTGTTACAGCAAAACCACCAACATAATCTTTAACGCCCGTTTCTTTAGGAGCAATAAAATCACTCAAGCAAAAGTTGGCTTGTCCAGGTGCTTTTTGGCGTTGCTGACGTAAATTACGTAAGTTGTAAGCAACTTCCGAACGAGATTCATCGGTATAGACTTCAATATCATCGTCGTTTATACTATTTGCAGGGAAGAAGCCAATAACAGATGTAGCGGTCAACCATTTTTCATTCACAATGCGATCCAAAATAACCTGTCCATCGTCAAATAACTTTTGAGCTTCGACACCAACGATTTCATCGGTTAGAATCTCAGGATATTTACCGCGCAATTGCCAACTGTTAAAGAAAGGCGTCCAGTCAATAAATTTACGAAGGATGTTTAAGTCAAAATCTTTAAACGTTTTGGTACCCGTAAATACTGGGACAGGAGGCGTATAGGTCTCCCAATCCAATTGCAATTTATTTTCTCTTGCTTTTTTATACGTCAAATATTTCTTGGCAGATTTTCGATTTCCACGACGCAAACGCACTTCATCAAATTCACTACGAATTTTTTGCACATAAGCGGCTTGTTCTTCTTTATTTTCATTCAACAAAGAACTCGCAACGGTAACCGAACGAGAAGCGTCCAAAACATGCACGGCAATGTTGTTCGTATATTTAGGTTCAATTTTTACAGCCGTATGTGTCTTAGAAGTAGTCGCTCCACCAATCATCAATGGAATATTAAGACCTTGACGTTGCATTTCTTTGGCAACATAGACCATTTCATCTAAAGAAGGCGTAATTAAACCACTCAAACCAATAATATCTACTTTTTCTCTTCTGGCTGCTTTCAAAATCGTATCACAAGAGACCATTACCCCAAGATCTACAATCTCGTAATTATTACAAGCCAAAACAATACCCACGATATTTTTACCGATATCATGCACATCACCTTTTACCGTAGCCATTAAGATTTTTCCTTTAGAAGAACTTCCAGAACCTTTCTTTTCCTCTTCAATAAAAGGCGTTAGATAAGCTACGGCTTGTTTCATCACACGAGCAGATTTTACTACTTGTGGTAGAAACATTTTTCCAGCACCAAAAAGATCTCCAACAATGTCCATTCCAGCCATCAAAGGCTCTTCAATTACTCGAAGTGGGCTCACATATTTTCCATGCGCTTCTATGGTATCTTCTGTAATATAATCGGTAATTCCTTTGACTAAAGAATGAGACAAACGCTCCTCTACTGTTCCTTCTCGCCAAGAGAGGTCAACCACTCGTTGTTTTCCTGGACCTTTTACCTTTTCGGCATATTCCATCAAGCGATCTGTTGCTTCAGGATTTCTATTGAAGAGTAAATCTTCTACCAAAGTCAAGAGTTCTTTAGGAATGTCCTCATAGATTTCCATCATTCCAGCATTCACAATCCCCATATCCATTCCAGCTTTGATGGCATGGTACAAGAAGACAGAGTGAATGGCTTCCCGAATAACATTATTACCACGGAAAGAAAAAGAAATATTACTAACACCACCACTAATTTTTACATTAGGCATTAGGCGCTTAATTTCACGACAAGCATCAATAAAGTAAATCCCATAATTGGCATGTTCCTCTATTCCTGTTCCAATCGCAAAAATATTAGGATCAAAAATAATGTCTTGGGCACGAACGCCAACTTGCTCCGTCAGAATCTTATAAGCACGATGACAGATTTGAACCTTACGCTCGGTCGTATCGGCTTGTCCATCGGTATCAAAAGCCATCACAATCATGGAAGCGCCATAGCGTTTACACAATTTAGCGTGTTTGATAAAGGCTTCTTCCCCTTCTTTTAGAGAAATAGAGTTGACAATTGATTTTCCTTGCACACATTTCAACCCTGCTTCGATGACCTCCCATTTAGAAGAGTCAATCATAATGGGCAGTTTAGAAATATCTGGTTCTGCTGCAATCAAATTTAAGAAAGTAACCATGGCGGCTTTTGAGTCCAAAAGACCTTCATCCATATTGATATCAATAACCTGTGCGCCACCTTCTACTTGTTGGCGAGCAACAGAAAGGGCCTCTTCGTAATTGCCATTCTTAATCAGACGAGCAAATTTACGAGAACCCGTCACGTTGGTTCGTTCTCCAACGTTAATAAAGTTCAAATTCTCCCGAACAATCAAGGGCTCTAAACCACTGTATTGGGTATATTTAGACGGTTCGTTTTTCTTGCGAATCACCAATCCTTGCACCGCTTCCGCCATGCATTGAATATGCTCTGGAGACGTTCCACAACAACCACCAATGATGTTTACAAAACCACTAGCCGCAAAATCCTTGACATAGCCACTCATTTCTACCCCATCTTGATCGTATTCGCCAAATTCATTTGGCAAACCAGCATTGGGATAAGCACTAATATAGCAATCGGCAATATTAGACAAAGCTTCTACGTGTGGACGCATTTCTGTTGCACCAAGGGCACAGTTCAGACCAACACTAAATAAATTAGCATGGCTAACCGAAATCCAGAAGGCTTCTACTGTTTGACCAGAAAGCGTTCGTCCACTGGCATCTGTTATCGTTCCAGAAACCATAATAGGATAAGCAATACCTACCTTTTCGCAATATTTATCAATCGCAAAAAGGGCAGCCTTACAGTTTAAGGTATCAAAAACGGTTTCTATTAAAAATAAATCACAACCGCCATCTGCTAAGCCTTTGGCTTGCAAATAATAGGCCTCTACCAAGTCATCAAACGTTACTGCTCTGAATCCTGGGTCGTTCACATCAGGAGACATAGAAGCCGTTTTGCTAGTCGGTCCAATAGCACCTGCTACAAAGCGAGGTTTATCGGGATTTAGTTGGTTGTAATACTCAGCGGCACGTTTGGCACATTGAGCAGAAGCAACATTCATTTCGTAGGCCAAATCTGCCAAGTCATAATCTTCTTGGGAAATAGCATTTGCATTAAATGTGTTCGTTTCAATAATGTCTGCACCAGCTTTTAAGTAAGCTTTGTGAATATTTTCAATGACATCAGGTCTAGTAATGGACAATAAATCATTGTTCCCTTTTAAATCCTGATGAAAATCTTCAAATCGCTTGCCTCGATAGTCTTTTTCTGTCAAGTTGTACTCTTGGATCATAGTCCCCATGGCACCATCAATAACCATGATGCGTTGCGCTATGATTTTATGGAGACGTTCAAGTGTATTAACAGCTGGAACTGTTGTTGTATTAGTCATTCAATCTACAGTTTAAAGTACATTTGATAGTCTATTCGTAACCGTTCTGATCCGTTTAACTCTATCAATTAATTGGTTTCCAATAGAAATTTCTGTTTTAGTTCTTTTTAGTACAAAAAAAGTATCTTGGTTAAAACATGCTCATGAGATTTCATTTTGGAAGTGTAAAGGTAATCAAAAGCAATTAAACTATCAATTCTCTATTGTTTCTGATTATTGATTTAGTGTAACTTTTTGTTAAAATTACCTTATTTTAATAGAATAGCTTGTTTAAGGAATGAAAAATAAATAAAGTAACATTCTTGGCTTGTTTATTTTGCCTCTAATTTTGTTGAAAATACTCGTCATAGCGATGCTATGCCTGCGTTTTTTGCCGCATTAGAGGCAAAATAAACGTTGCCAACTCTATCACTTTATTTAATTTTCATTCCTAATAGTCAAAAAGTATGAAAACATCAACCTCAATTTCAGCCCGTTTAATCCTATTTGGGATTTTATTCCTTGTGTTTCAGTCATTCGAGGCACAAGCCTTCTTTCAGACAGAAGTAGAACCAGAACCACATTCTATCCCTTTTTATATAGGATTCTTGTCCTTGGTCTTTCATTTGCCTTTTGTCTTGTTGTCTTTTTTCTTTGCAGTGAATGGACGTTTTTATAATGAAAGAAAACACGCTGAATTTAAAACTGGAACGGCTATTTTATGGACGATCAACAGCTTGTTTTTTGCCATACTTCTTTATCGAGAGGAGTATGTTTATCCAGCAGCAGTGCTTTGGGGCGTTCCGACGGTCTGTTTTATCAGCGGAATTTTACGGTGGAAATTGCCTTTGTTGAACTGGTTGTTGTCTACGTTTTATATAGTAACGCTCATTTTACTGGTTTTGGGAGGTATTCGAAATGAAGCTGGCTTTGGTCCCAAAGATGGCGTTCATGCTACTTATTATGACTCTGATTTAAAGCAAATTGAATCCGTTCAAGTCTATGATTTTGGTCTTTTGGATGGTAATTCTGAGCAGTATTATCAAAATGGACAATTGAAGACCCGATTGATCTATCATTTGGATACGCTAGAAGGATTGGCAGAAGGTTATTATGAAAATGGACAATTAAAAGTTAGGTATCAAAATGAGAACAATGAAATTCATGGTCTCTATCAATATTATCATGAAAATGGAAAATTGGCAACTAAACAATGGTTTCAACAGGGCATTTTGGATGGAATGCAAGAAACCTATTATCCAACAGGGCAGCTTAATAGCGAATGTGCTTATCAAAATGGGACAAAAGAAGGCACTTGTTTAATTTATTATAACAGTGGTCAAATAGAAAGTACCTGTACTTATGAGCATGGGGTAGGAACCTATATTGCTTATTATGAAAATGGAAAAATCAAAGAGAAAGGCGGCTTGAATTTGAATCGTAGAGAAGGGCTTTGGCAAACCTACTATCCCAATGACAGCTTGCAAAGTGTCGGACATTATTACCTAAAAGGACCAAAACGTTCTGTTAAACATGGTTTATGGGAAGTTTATCATCCAAATGGAGGCTTAAAATTAGTTGGTACCTATGTCTATGGTGTTCGGAAAGGGCAATGGTTCAAGTATTTTGAGACAGGAGAAGAGAGTGATGCAAGGGATTTTGGAGAATAATACCTTGTGAGATCATTAGGACAATTTTTTTGCAACTGTATTTCAAGGTGGGATAGTTTTTTTGCTTATTTTGTATCTAAATAGATATAATTACATATTAATAGTAATTAATAGAAAGCAAATTTCAAATCATGGCAAACACAGATACAAATACAGACAGAAGCACAAACATTCAATTACAAAATCTAATATCTAAATTGGAAGGTTTGGATAATGCAAATTTGTTGCAATGGGTTTCCGATTTTTTAGATGGAATTTTAGCTGCTTCTGATAATACTCAAGATGATAACTGGACTCCTTCTTCCGAAGAAATAGCAGGAATCAAAGAGGCATTAAAAGAAGTTGAGGAAGGTAAATTTATATCTTTAGAGGAAGTAAAAGAACAACACAAGCAATGGCTAAAGTAAAGGTTTCAGAAAAAGCAATATTACTGAAATTGGCGAATATTATTCAGAATCAACAGCAAAAAAAACAAATTAAAGCCATTTATAAACGCTTTGAAGATTTAGAGCAACAGCCACTCAGAGGTCGACCAATTCCAGAATTACAGGATGAAAATATCCGTCATGTAGAAGCTGGCTCTTATAGAATAATCTATCATGTTATAGCAGAGTACGGATGGTTTTACGTGTTTTTCACTATAAACGTAATCTTAATCCTAATGATGATTTAGATTTTAACAATTAAGCTTTTTTAAGTGGAAATGATTGGCATCAACACACTACTTCTTAGCCTCATCAATATACTCATCGACCAATTCTCCAATAATTTGATGCAACCTTCGTTTTTCTTCTTTGGCAATGCGCTTTAACTCCTCTAATTTTTCGGTATCCAAAACAACCGTTACTCGTTTGGTTTGAGTAACCTGTTTAGCAGGTTTGTCTTTGACATTTTCCTCTGTTGTTCGCTTGATCAACAAATCAATACCAATTGCTTTTCGATTGCCCTTTTTTGTATTGACTAAGGTCCTTTTGACATCAGTTACGACACCATCCAAAACACCATCAATACTATCTTTGAAGAAACGTTCTAAATTATTAGAAAAAGACTTTCGGGTAGTTTTTGACTTACTTCTTGTTTTCTTTGGTTTCGTTTTTTTAGCAACAGCGGTTGCCGCACCC
>CALDEP010000135.1 GCA_937942475.1 uncultured Aureispira sp. | reverse complement strand
ACCCAATTATGAAAGCATTAATATGTGAAGGAGGAGGATTTAAAACAGCTTTTACAGCAGGCGTATTAGATGCTTGGATTAGTGCGAACTATGTTCCATTTGATATCTTTTTAGGCGTATCAGGAGGGGCTGTGGTCATGGCTTCTTACACGGTAGAACAATATAAGCGAGGCTGGGAATTAGTCTCCGAACTTCAATCAGATGCTTCTTTGACAAGTTTTAGTCGTTTTGTAAAAGGAGGGTATTTTTTGGAGCTGGACTTAATAGAATATATATGGGATCGAATTACACCTTTTGATGAAGAACGAGCCACTGAACTTGTTCAAAACAAAATAGTCGAATTCTCTTGCACGAATTTACACACTGGCAAACCTGTTTTTATTCGTCCTGAAAAAGGGGGGGATTGGAAGCAGTATTTACGGGCAACCTCAACCTTACCTGTTGTTTCCAAATGCCCACTGATTATAGAAGAAGACGCTTTAGTAGATGGCGCATTTTCAGCGCCCATTCCCATTCAGCGAGCCATCGATTTAGGCGCTACTGATATTACGATCATTCGGACGAACTTGAATAGTGAGATTTGGGGCACTCGTTGGAGTAAAATGATGTCAAGTTATTTGCTAAAAAATAGTTTTCCAGCAATCAACGACTTGATGCAAAAGGAAGATGAAATTTATAAGGAGATTTCTAATTTAATTGAACATCCACCACAGGGTGTTTCTATACAAACCATTGTTCCAGAAGCAATGCAAAGCAAGGTATTAACGGCTAAATCAGAGGCTTTGAAAAATGATTATCGAGCAGGATTGGAGCAAGGCTTAGATTTTTTAAAGACGTGTTCTTAATGTTGCCTACGCTATGGGTTTGATATTTTACCATTATTAGTGAGGACTAAACCCAAAATCTAATCTTCACTAATAATGATGAAATGATAGGATCAAAATCTATTGTGTGACTATCCAAACAGCTGCCAATTCAGCTAAACTAAGGTTACCTTTTATAGTAAACAGCGCATCACTAGAATAAGTAGAAGTGCCTTTACAGACTCTTCCGTTTTTTAGGTTACCAAGCGCATCACTAGAATAGGTAGAAGTACCTTTGTAGATTGTTCCGTCTTTTACGGTACAAAGCGCATCACTAGAATAGGTAGAAGTGCCTTTGTAGACTACTCCGTTTTTTATGGTACAAAGCGCATCACTAGAATAGGTGGAAGTGCCTTTGTAGACCGTGGTTTGAGCGTTTAGCGTACTAGCTATTATCAAAAATATTGCTATAAAAAGAATTGATTTCATGTTTTGTTTGTTATTTTAGTAATGAATTTTTTATTAATTTTTTTTAGAAAAATGTTAAAGCTCTTTGTCTTTGAATTACGATTTTATAGGCAGTTGTGAAGAGTGAAAATGTAAGGCTTTCTTTAGTTTTGAATCCGCATCAAAAGCAATCAAACATAAACTAAATGCTCATTCTGCAAGCTAGATTCTCCACTAAATCTATAGGCACATAAAAAGCCATTTTTTGCGACCGAATAATCCAAGCAACAAATATTATTTCTATACAAATTAGGCGCCCCTTTTAGCCAATAATGCCCGAAGAAAACAGGGATTTGAAATTCATCATAATAGTTGCTATCCTCAGTGCTTGCGACCTCTTCACTCAAACCCAAATTCTCTAATAGAGAAATTTCTTTTAAGGACGTTTTGGAAGGATTTAGCCACCATTTAATGCGAATTTCATTTCTTTCCGTTCCATCTTTATCCAAAAAACTTTTCCCCTTTGGTAAGCTTCGCTCTTTTCCTTTGCAAGTAGTTTCTATGGCTTTGAATAAGTCCGATTCTTGGTCAATCAAATCAAAATACTGTTGCTCTTTCAGAACGCCATGGTTCGTGTTTTCTTTTAGATATTGAATGGCTTGATCTTCCCAAGTGGCATGAACGACTCTAAAACTTGCTGTTTCATAGAATAAAGGCAAGGATTTAAACCATTCAATGCTTTCATCATACTGGCTTTGTTTCCCCAAAAACTGTTTTAAAGTTGCAGAATGTTGATGATAATTTTTGATGCTATGTTCCCTTAAATAGCCCGTTTCGATTTTGGTATTAAAACAGATGGCATTGTGTTCGTGATTGCCACAAAGCGCCAGCGCATTTCCTGCATCCACCATGCTTCTTACAATCTCAATGACCCTCAGATTCTTTGGACCTCGATCAATATAGTCGCCTACAAAAATAACCGTTCTAGAAGCGTGTTTGAAGCCTTTTTTGAATTTTTTATAATCCAATTTAAGCAATAATTCTTCTAATTTATCGGCATGTCCATGTATATCTCCTATGATATCTACTTTATTCATTTGCTTCTGTCTAATTAAGTGATCTTAGGCAAAAAGTTTTTTTCAGTTATAATTAAAATCTCTTTTTGATTATTTAAGTACTGTTTAATGTTTAATTCTGAATGCTAAATTTTTAATGTTCCTTATGCTATATAGCATTAAAAATTCAGCATTAAATATTAAGAACTAGCTGACGCCTAAATTTTGCTCTTTTACTTAGCTGCGTTGCTACTTATTCGCTATGCTCATGAGTGCTTTGCTTAGAGTTCGTGGTCGTGAGCCTTCGGCTTATCAACTTAATCATTTTTGTGCGTAACAGGCGTAATTAACTCATTAATTCCTTTGCAATATTATCACCTGTAATCGTAGAAGCTGTCAATAAGCCCGCAAAAGCAGCGCCACCAATACCAGCAGTAGCAATATCCTGTCCCGTCAAATAGAAATTCTTAATAGGCGTTCTCGGACGCAAAAATCGTTGCTCAAAACGCTCAGAAGTATGCTCTAAACCATATAATTCGCCTTTTTCATAATTGACAAAATGCTTGGTAGTTAAAGGGCTAGATAGTTCGTAATAATCTACTTTTCCTTTGACTTGAGGTTCTTTTTTGTATAAAATTTCTAGCAAACGCTGTGCGATGCCTTCTTTTAGTGCTTCGTATTCTTCGCCCCGTTTTTTCCAACGTTTGCCATCCCAATCGGCAAAGGTTTCGTAAGGAACCAATGTGATAATATCAATGGTGCTTTTGCCAGGGTAGCGGTTGTTCCAATCTGGATCTTTTGCCGCAGGAAAGGAAATATAAACGACAGGCAAAGGTTCGCTGTGATCTTTTAAGTAATTTTCAACACATTCATCGTGGCTTAATTTATCGGGATACAGCCAGTAATTTGCTTTTGGTAATTGCAATTCTTCTGGCGTTCCATTTAGACCAATGTACAAACAAGCATGAGCGACAGAGTGTTTTACTTTGTTGAGTTGCTGTTGCAATTGATGTTTCTGAACAACAGATGCAGGTAATAAAGTATTATAAGTGGTATGCAAACCTGCATTGCTAATAATCGTTTTGGCTTTAAATTCTTTGCCATCTTTCATTCTAACACCAACAGCTGTATTGTTTTCGATCAGTACTTCGTCCACTTCTGCACTAATGAGAATCGTGGAACCCAAACGTTCCAAAACAGGCGCAATCGTCTCGACAATTTGAGAAGAGCCGCCAATAGGGAAGAAGCCACCAGAAAAATAATGGCGTACCAAAGAGGCGTGCATGGCAAAACTGCTTTGTTTGGGCGGCAAACCATAGTCGCCATATTGTCCAGCAAATACTTTAATGAGTTCTTGGTTTTGGGTTAAAGAACTAAGGACTTCATGCGTGCTTTTTCTAGAAAATTCCAAATAAGGTTTGCGCAAAAACCAGCCCGTTAGTTTACTCCAAAATGGAGATAAAGTTTTCTCTACAAAGAAATTGCGGCTAGTAGCACTGACTTTGAAAATTAAAGCCACATAAGCATGAATTGCTTTTTCTTCTTCTGGGAAATATTCAATCATTTTGTTCGTCCAATTCCCAACGCCTTTGACATAGTCGTAGGTTTTATCACCAATCACAATGCGGTCATACACTTCGCCCATATCTGCCCATTTTAATTGCTCGTCTGTGATGTGGTCAAAGATTTTTTTGAGAATACTCGTTTCCTTTTCCATGCTACCCACATAATGAATACCAACATCCCATTCATAGCCCTTGCGCTTAAAAATATGTGTAAAACCACCTGCGGTATAATGACGTTCTAAGACCAATACTTTTTGCCCTTTTTTGGCGAGCATAGCAGCAGTAGTCAAGCCACCCATTCCTGAACCAATAATGATGGTATCGTAAGATGCAGCAAGTTCGTGTTTCTTTTTATAAGACTGGACCATAGTATGTTGATATTTTGGATCGGTTGAATTTTATTTTAAAGATACAATTTTAACTCCTGTTACACAAAAAATGATTAGGTCAATAAAAGAGTAAAGCTATGCTGTTGAGTGATTTATTGAACCATAATATGCCTTCATTAAAATAGAAGCATCGCTTCGTTCCCATTCATACGTGATGGAGATAAGAACAGAAGAGCGGCATAATTTTGTATTTGGATGATTTTGTTTCTCTGAGAAATGGTGTCAGGGCGATGCCCTTTTAGCATTTTCTTTATTTTTATTAATAATAGTGTCAGGGCGATGCCCTTTGTAAAATGAGGTATATATTTCTAAGTAAAAAACATATTATTAAAATCCTTAATTCTAAATAACTTCTATTTAATCAATACTTCGTGCAGAAATAGATGCATAGATGTTTTTTTTGCTTTTTCGATAGGAAACTAAAAACCACGCAGTAGCAGCGCAGCTAATCAACGGAGTATTAAAGCTAAAATATGCTTGTCTTTTATTTGCTTAGAGCTGCTAAAATAGAACCTTTAGGTAAAGGCGTTAAAAGTCTGTTAATATTTTATGAAAATAACTTTTGGGACAACTAATTTTGCTTTTCTGTGTTCTAGGACGTATCATTTAATCATAAATATACGATAACATAAAATGGAATTACTAGATAAGTTAAATTGGCGTTATGCGACCAAAGCAATGAATGGCAATAAAGTACCTCAAGATAAAATTGATAACATGATAGAAGCGGCTTCTTTGGCTCCAACTTCTAGTGGATTACAACCTTTTGAGATTCTTGTTGTAACCAATCAAGAGATTAAAGAAAAAATCAAAGCAATTGCTTGGAATCAACCTGTCGTGTCTGATTGCTCGCACTTATTTGTCTTTGCAGCTTGGGATACTTACACCGCAGATCGCATCAACAAAATGTTTGATTTGGTGAATGAAGTACGTGGATTTAAGAATGAAGGATGGGAGAATTACCGCCAACAATTGTTGAGCATTTACCCACAACAAGATGCAGAACAAAACTTTAACCATGCTGCCAAGCAAGCTTATCTTGCTTTTATGGCTGCTTTGACTGCTGCTGCTTTTCAATCGGTAGATACAACGCCAATAGAAGGTTTTGATCCAGCTAAATTGGATGAAATTTTGGGTTTGAGAGCGAAAGGTCTTAGAAGTTGTGTCATGCTAGCCGTAGGGTATAGAGATGCCGATAAAGATTGGTTGGTAAATTTAGAAAAAGTACGTAAAAGTAAAGCGGATTTGGTGACGCTTATAGACTAAAAGGTCAAATTTAAGGTTTATCTTAAAAGTTCAAAAACGTAGGTATAGTATATCTAACCTCGTTTTTGGACTTTTTTTTTCTTATAATAATAGAGAATTATCAAAAGCAATTTACTAGACTAAAAATCAAGCGACCATTTAGCTCTGTGTAAACGCCATTCTTCCCAAAACCGCAGATAGCCTACTCGGTCAAATTCATCTTCAGGTATAACTTTTTTAGGACTGTTTTTATAGAATGCTTCTACGGCATCTACAAAATGTAAGACGGTTTGTTTGTAGGCAGAAAAAGAAACAATGGTCTCAAAACCATCCTCCATCCTTAGAAGTACAGCATTTTGTTGATGAAGAATATCCCAATTATCACCAGAGCAACAACCCGAAATAATAACTTCTTCCATTGTTTCAGTATAGATTAAGAAGTGACCACAACAAGGGAGTAAGTGTTCTCCAAGAGGAGCTTCTTTTGTATGGTTACGTTCTAAACTTCGTAACAATAGTAGGGCAGTAGCACTAATAGTTGCATGCTTATTGATAAAAGTGTGTGAACCTATTGTTACACGAACTTTTCCATGAGCGCATAAGTCCATTTCTGTGCGTGTAGAACTAATCCAAAATGTTTCTAAAAGTTGAAGGTCAAAAAGGTATTTACTTTGCATGTTGTACTTGTTTTTTACAAAACTAGAACAACAGGGTGCAGTGTTTTTGCGCAGTAGACTAGACTATAGAAAAACATGAAATATTCCTAGCTTTTTTGTTTATAGCATGATCTTTGGATAGAAATTTTATAATTGATTTTATTTGTATAAATAAACCCCATATATTTTATGAAGTACTTACTAAGCATTTTATTGATAACAATGACTGTATTTTCTTATGGTCAAGGAGCGTTTTTTAATATTTATACTTATAGAACAAAAGTTTTAAAAATACCAAACCAAAGTGCCCAAGAACATTTTGAAGAAAAATACAATATCTTAAATAAAGGAGAAAGATGGTACAGTGGTTTTGTCTCTGGTAGAGAATCTAAGGCGGATAAGGGTCTTGTACATTTTGCCTTTTTTCAAAAAGAAGAGATTACATATACTGTAGTTTATAATATAAAAGGAGAATGGATTGCGACGGAAAAACGAGTTGTTAAACAAGGCGACCTTTTCGATTATACAGAGTACTATCCTTCTTTTGATATTTTCTCGAAAAGAATAAAACGCTTATTAAAAAAGAAGGAGTACAATCTGAATCCTAATAAACCTGAAAGAAAAAACGGCTCTTTTTTGGATGCCTATGAAATAGAAGTGCCCTCAACGCATCCAATAGCAAAAATGCACCAAGTAAGCGTTTTTTATGTCGTTGACTTGGATGGTATTTGCATTGTGGCTACTGAAAAAGGCAGGATAGAAATGGACAATCGATTCTATCCTTTTTATTAGGACAAGACTGTCCACCTCGTTGAAAATAGGCTTTTAAAAATAGGAACTTTTGGTGTTAATGCTCAGAGTTTTTCTGATTTTTATTGCAACAAGTTTTTAATTTGTAGTCTAATGGGCAGTCAAAAATAAGAAGGCAGCCACTGTAAACCTGTGGCTGCCTTCTTGCATTTTAATTAAAAATGGAATGACTTATTTTGAAAAATTATTATCGAACTAATAAAATTTCATCGCCATCTAATCTAAATTTCTGATCTCCAATTCTAATCGTATGACCACCCTCTAATTCAGAGATGGCTTCTACATCAGCCCCCATCGTGTAAATGGCTCCTTTTGTTTTGAGGGCAATTTTTAAATAATCGCCATGCACCCTTCCTCCAGAATATCCCACGCCACACAAAATAATTTGGATAGGAACCTTAATTTTTGATAATAATTTGATGTCTTTTACGGCCGCAAAATTATCAGCAATCATAACCACACCAGTACAATCAGGATATTTTTCTAAGCCTTTGATGACTGCTTCTAAATTATTTTCAGGAGCATCTCTACCACTCCCTTTTCGCATGGTTTGAAAACAAACATCTTCGACTTTTTTGACATTTTTATCTTGTACCCCATAAATACCTTTAATGTTACCAATATTACGATATCCATTTGGTCCGTTATCTCCATCGTTAAAAAAGACAAAAGGTGGCGCTTCTAATAGTTCAAAATTTTTGCGACGCCAAATGAATGTTTGCGCAATATATGGAGACATACTTCCTGTAACATCTTCTACAATGATATGATCTTTCCATTCCATTTTTCGCTTTTCTAAGACACGCAATACAACCGTATCTTGGAAGTGACCTTGGAAGCTACTAGAAGCCGTAGACCATCCACCACCAAACATTTTGCTAGATACGGTGCTAGAAACACTACTGATTGCCCGCCCTTCTTCATCAAGGGTTAAATCAATAAATGTAGTATCGTAAACAATTTCGTCTAAGGCTGGATCAGGATCTAATGATTCTGCTCCTCTACGTTTGAACAAACCTTGTCGTTTGAATCGTTTGCCTTTTTCCATCAAGCGTCTATTTAGGGGGAGATACCTACCTGTAAAACGACGTGCTGTATTTACAATAACTCTTTCCTTGATAATGGTATCCTGTGTTTTTGTAAATGTACCTTCTGTGGCAAGACCGTCTCTACCTGCTCCTCCTAAGGAACCTGCAGGGAAACTACTGGCATAATCGCCACCAAATGCTTCTTCAAGGATATCTTTAATCAAAGTAATTTCTTCTTCTGTAGAAAGTCCCAATCGTCCGTTACTAGACTCTGAATCCGATTTGCTACCACTTTTTTCGGTCGTATAAACCATAAAACCATGAAATGACTTTTCAGCTTCTTGGTAAGAATTCACTTCTTGTTCGACAAAATTCCATTGAATTAAGTTGTTGTCAAAAATGGAAGGAAGCTGTCGTTTTAAGGTTTCAATTCTTTGGCGATTAAGAACAGATTGTTCAAACTTATTATATCGTTTGTACTTTGTGTATATTAAGTCAATTCTTACAATGGATTTTCGTTCAAGGGCAGGGATGACTTTTGGGTTGCTAATTTTTGCGGTTCCATAATTCATGGCAATTGAATATTGATTCTTTGGCAATTTATAATTGCGAATAGGAGCCGTCGTTGTAGGAGCTGTTGCCATTAGGTAATCTGTCGTGACAATTTGAGCCTTATTACTATTTAAAAACAGAAAAAGCAATAAGAGGCAGAAAGTGAATTTCATAATTTCAGTGGGGTTAGAATGTTTAAATAAGTATTAAATACCTTTTTTAAAAAGGTAACTTTGTAGAAAAGTATTGAATTAACAGATAAAAAAAACTTCTCTTGTTTGAAGTTAATGGCTTAATTGTACTTTTGTAACCCTAAACACAAATGAGATGAAGGAAGGAATAAGTAAGGGCGTTTATTTTTTGATAATCATTATTGCCCTCACGGGAATGATCAACAGCCCAGTAGCGTTGATTTTAGGCTTTGTATACACCCTAACCTTAACCAATCCACTGAAGCAGCAAAGTCAAAAGGCGATAAAGTACTTATTGAAAATTTCCGTAGTAGGATTGGGTTTTGGAATGTTTGTCAACGAGACCTTAGCAACGAGTAAAGAGGGTTTTAGCTTAACCTGTTGTTCTATTGTTTTAACAGTCGGTTTGGGTTTGTTGCTAACCAAACTCTTCAAATTAGAGGTCAAGTTAGGGTATCTAATTACCTCTGGAACCGCCATTTGTGGCGGAAGTGCCATTGCTGCTATTTCACCCATTATAAAAGCAGAGAGCAAGACCATCAGCATTGCTTTGGGCGTTGTTTTTTTATTAAATTCAATTGCTTTATTAACCTTCCCAAGTATTGGTCATTTCCTAGAATTGACCCAAGAACAATTTGGTTTGTGGTGTGCCGTCGCCATACACGACACTAGTTCTGTCGTAGGTGCTGCCATCGAATATGGAGCAGAAGCCTTGCGAGTGGCTACCACTGTAAAGCTTTCTAGAGCCTTGTGGATTATACCTTTATCCATTTTTTCAATCTTCTTTTTTAAGGTCAAAGGCGAAAAACTCAAAATCCCTTATTTTATCCTATTCTTTATCCTCGCCATTCTTCTAAATAGTTATGCTGGTCTACCAGAAAACTTGACTAAGGGGATTGTTTTTTGTGCCAAAAGGTTGCTAATTGTTACGTTGTTTTTGGTTGGCTCAACGATTTCTATAACGGATTTAAGATCTGTTGGGGTGCGCCCTATTTTGTTTGCTTTATGTCTGTGGGTTTTTATTTCGATTTTTGCTTTGGGGTATATTCTTTTTGTTTAGGTGGGGGATAGTCTTAACCTTGATTTTTTTGATTTTGGGATTATTATGATTAAGATTTTTTGGGTGTATGATGAATAAGAGGAAAGGGCTAATAAAAAAAATAAAGGACATCAAAAAAAATCACAAAAGAATCAAGGTGAAGACAACATAAAATCAACATTAAGCAACAAAAAAACACCCTACTCGTAAACAACGCTATTTTGGACAGATGAAAAACGAGTAGATATGATTGATGAGAAGTACAAATATTCTGAATTAACAGGACGAATTATTGGCTGTGCAATGGCGGTTCACAGCGCATTGGGAAATGGATTTCAGGAAGTAATTTATCAACGAGCCTTACAGATTGAGATGGAAGATCAGGGCTTATCATTTGCTCGTGAATTTGAAATGCCCATACACTACAAAAAGGTTCACATAGGGACTCGTCGAGTAGATTTTTTGGTGGAAGACAATTTATCAGTCGAATTGAAAGCCGTCATAAAAATAAAAGACGTGCATTTGGCACAAGCCATAAATTATTTAGAAGCATACAACCTTGAGGTAGGCTTATTAATCAATTTTGGAGAGCGCAGCTTGCAATTTAAGCGTTTTCGGAATAAGAAGTTTAAGGGCTGACTTCTTTGATGATGGATAGTTGTTTTGTGTTTAATTTTTGAAAATAAATGAATTAATAGTGCGTAGTCAGAGAGTACTACTAGAATAGTAATCAATAGAAACTTATAATTGAAAACATTCTAATTGCCCCAACAGTAAGGGGGCAATTAAAAATTTTAGTTGGCATGTCCTCGAGTAATGTCTTTTATTTGCCTTTTGTAATCTTCTAAAGAAGTGGCTTTCAAATCTAGTTGAACCAAGTTTTCTTTTTTGAGAGTGACTTCTTTTTTTGCAAAGAAAAATGCTCCTTTTTCTTCAGATATAGCAATCAGGTAAACAGGAACTAGTGGTAGAGAAATGCTGTTTTTGTCTTTGGAAGACTCAAATTTGTATTGGAATACATCTTTTTCAGTTGCCCTTATAATACAAGGGAAATCTTTGAAGATTAGGGCTAAATACTTGACCTTTACATTGGTTTTAACATTAATCTTGATCTTGACAAAAGGATTAAGATCATAAAAGTCATCAATATTACACCAACCAAAGGTATTCAATGCAAACTGGTTAATTTGTGTATTAATTTGCGCATTGGTTTGTTCTTGTTTTTTTAATAGTGCTCTTTTTTGGTAAACAGCCAACATTTTTTCTTCATATTTAGACAGTATGTTTTGTTCTTCTTCAGATAGCGCCCATTCTGGATTTAAAGTAGTTTTGTATTCGTTTTTAAATTTTGTAAAATTTTTGAGATGTTCCAACCCAAAGCGTCCATTCAATTCCTTGTAATACTCTACTACCAAAGAGTCTGCTACCCATAGTGGTTTGCCGATGTTTTCAAGGTAAATTCTTTTAGGCACAACATAACCTTCTTCAGTACAACCAATTACCTGAAATCGCCTTTCAAATTCTCTGGAAGCGAAATAACTCTTGTGTGCAATTTTTTGCACGTCTTCGGGTAATTTTTTTATCAATTCGGCAATGGATTTTTGGTAACTTTTGTTGTTGCGTGAGTAGGTGCAGTTTACTACTTTCGCCTTTTCTATAGGCAAATAATTTAAGTAGGAGGAAGGCTGTTGTGGTTTAATCCAACGATTGTCCTCTTGTTCAAAAAGTTGATACGACAGACTAGGAGCAGCAACTTTGACGCGAATGGGATTTTGTTGATCTATAAAAACTTCTTCTCCTGCAGTAGTTTTTGCTGTTAGTTTAAACATTCCTGCCGTGATTAACAAGCCGTCTGTAGTACGTGTTTCCAACTCATGTTTTATCATATCTTCTAGGCTGTAAGCCTCTATAAGCTTTAGCTCAACAGTTGTGTTTATTACTTGTCCATTCTTGTCTACGAAAGTGTTTTTGGGAAGAATAAAAATACTGCCTTCCTTGCCTTTGATGATGTTTTGTTTGTTAGGACTAAGGCGAAAATTTTGAACAGGATCTTTTTGAGTAAAGCCTGTTAGCTTTGGGGGACGATCTTCTAACAATAGGCTGTCTGGTAAAGCTTGTATTGTATCTTGTGTTCTATCTATTGTCGTAATAGCGCTATCTTGACTGTTTTGATTATTGCTGTTTTGACTGTTGCTTGATTCGTTGTTGCAGGCAGTCAAGACGATCAGTACAAATAAAATACTATACGTTTTTATCTTGAGAGGATTCATGGGAAGGTGCTTTAAAAAATGAATTCCCCTAAAATTTCAACTTAGGGGAATATAAAGAGTCTATTGGTATTAGAGCAGGTCTAAGCTTTAGGTCCACAAGGAATAATTGTATGAAAATAATATATTGAGGGATAAAACGAAAACCTGCTCTAAATGTGAAGTGGCTAGTTATCAAATTCTATATTGATTTCTTTTATAACAGCTTTTACATCTATTGGAGAGTTGTAAGAAGAATCGTTGATAATGATTGTTACCTGATCCATAAGTTTAAGTCCTGAAAAATAATCAACCAAGGTTTTTCGTCTATCTATTAATAGCAGGATACCATCTTTATCTTTAGCAAAAGCCGTTCGGTGTTGCAACGTAACTCTATTTAGAGGGTTAGCTTTGAGCATTTTAACAATTCTCTGAAGATCTGCATTCGATTCTGGAGCTGTTACAAAAGCCCCTTCTCCTGGTTTAAAAGGAATATTTAGATTTTCAGTAGTTTCTATTACTTCAATATCCCAAGTAAGCGTTTCTTTTTTTATACCTGTTTTCCCATTAAAGAGTTGACGTACTTTGTCAAGGCTTATATCTTTGAAATCTTTGATTTTGGGATTATCTCCACCATCTAAACGATAAGGACCGATAGGATCCCTACGTAATCTTTCAGCCCAAAGTTTTCCATAAGTTACTTTTTCGACACAATCTTCGGCAAGAATAGCTTTTATTGTTCGAGTAGCTTTCCAGTCTGTAACAATGCCATGTTCGTCAATACTTGTTTCTATATCGTTATCTGTTATGATATATTCCATTGCAGGAATGTGATCAGATTTCCAAACTAAATCACTCAAATACTCTTCTTCGTTAGGATTAGATTCAAAATAGTCATTCAGCCTTTTTATATTGAAATTACCATAGTCCAAAGCTATTGTTGGTAAAGTATTTTGCTTGTTTTGATTTGGCACAAAAACCGCTTCTTCATTTTCAGGAAGCGCTCCAAGAATTTTTGTATAGTCAATAGATTGGGCTTTGAAATCTGGGTTTTCTATCTTAGTAACCTTTCGTTTTGCAGATATTTTTAATATTTTTCCACAATGGTCTCTTTCTATGTTTAGATCGATATCTGTTATTAGGTAAAAAGGAGAGCCAGCAAAAGAACAACTTATTTCAAGTCTTCGTAGAGAAGCTTCCATCTGTTTTAAATACCCTTCAATTTGACCTTTTTCGCCTTCTGTTATAAGGTTTAAATTGATGGCATCTTCTTTTTCTTGGTTCATTTGTGTCTTTAGACGCTCCATGACTTCTCGAAGATATGTTTTTCTTCTTTCGTTGTCACAGTTGTTCGCATAGTCTTTTCCTGCAGTCATAAATTTGTAGAGATAAGCATTTTCTAAATAACTTACTATATCTCCTTTATGTCGTTGGATAGAATCTTCTAGACCTTCTTTGTTTAAAGATTTGGCTTCTTCTTTGTCGTCGTTAACGGCTGATTTTTTATCGCCAGCGAGTTCTGTTAGGTTTTTTTTCATGAGGTCCACTTCCTCTAGCATTCTTTTTATTTGCTTTTTAAGTTTCTGAATTTGACTTTTAGCTTCTGGCTTCAAGCCCTTTAACTGCTTTGTAAGTCTTTTTATATCTTCTTTGTGACCTTGGAACAAATCTCTCAATTCATGGTCTATGTAGTCCATGTATTCTGGCGTCATCAAAAAGTCACTTAAGCTTTTGTTATAGGTGTATTCGCCATTCCATAGACTGAAAAAATCAGAAGCATTTTTTGTTTTATCAAGATAGTGGTGATCGTCATGAACGTGAGGAGTAAAATGCTCTGTAGAAGGATCTTTTATTGGGTGTTTTTTGAGGATTGACTTGGCATCGTTGATCGTATCTAGCTCCGAAGAAGAGAGAGTAGAGAATGCTTCTTGGTTTTTTTGTTGTAGTTCCTCTAGTTTTTGAATCTTTGCCTCTAGTTCTTGTAATAATTTTGCTTGTTCTGGGTCCATGGTTTTTTAATGTTTTCTTAAGAGTTTAGCCTATGGCTTTTAATGGATCAAGGATTTTATTGAGTTTAGTAGTAATGCTTTTGGCTTCCTTGATACCTTTTAGCATTATTTCTAGATCTAGTATATGTTAAGTCAACGAGAGGAGTTTTGTTTTCTTCCTTCCGTTTATTTTTTTAATAAAAAAATAAAGATCTCTATCAAATTTATAAAAAAAAAGCATAAAAAAAAAGACTTTATTCGTTTTATAATAAGAGTGAGCACCTTAAAAGTCAAATGCCTTGCAAACGCATGGCGAATGACAGGACTCGTTAATACTATATTCCGCATGGACTATCTCTCTGCTGGGAGGTAAAGCCTATATTTTCTACTTTAGTAACTCTTCAGTCCAAAACTGTAAAAGAAGTTCAACAGACTTTTTTGTGTTATCCATTGCTTTTTCATCTAAAGTTGCGGTATGAGAAGCTTTGTTTCTATAGTTTTTTCTTAATTCTTCCATACAATCTATAAAACTAATATTTGGAATCCCGCTAAACATAGATTGTGTTAAGTCAGGCGTGATTGTGAAATTACTTAACTTACTCCAATTTAATTGGTGATTAATAAATTGTTTAAATTCTAACATTAAAGGCTCTATACCAATAGATATTTCATCCAATAAATATAATCCATCAATACTTTGACCAAGCATAACAGCTTTAGAAGTACTTAATGCAGTTTCAGGAGTTTTGCTAGTATCTGCTCTTAGGTTTTTAGCCAAACTCCATAACCTTTTTAGTTCCCCTAAATTAGCAGGCTCAGGAGAGGTGCTAAGTTGATTCTCTAGATTAGTAAATAATATATCATAATCACTTGGACTTTTATCTTGC
>CALDEP010000134.1 GCA_937942475.1 uncultured Aureispira sp. | reverse complement strand
CGAGCAGCTACAAGTAGAAAGCAGCGGAGGGATAGAAAAAATAGAAGTTTATAATGCTATAGGACAATTGCTGTTACAGCGTTCGGGGATAAGATCTAGTTCAGTCAGTATAGACACCAAGCGCTTGGAGAATGGGACGTATTTTATGCGTGTATTTGTAGGGGAAGAGATGGCGCACAAGCCCTTTCAAGTGTTGCGTTAGGAGAGAAGGTAGAATTTAGCGGTATAAAACAACAAGTCTTTTGGTGCATTTCTGTCCAAGAAGGGCATTTCAAAGATCGAATGTATTTTGAAGGAAGTTTCTATGCTATGGATATTTATACTAAATTTATAGATTCTAAAAGTAAACTTGATTAAAAAAAGAAATTATGGGCTTATTATATACAGTAGTTATAGGTGGTTTGGCAGGTTGGATTGCTAGTAGTCTAATGAAAGGAGGTGGCATGGGAATGCTGATGAATATTATACTAGGAATTATTGGTGCTTTTGTTGGCGTCTTTCTATTTGGACTATTAGGTGTGAAGGGTGGTGTACTTGGAATTCAGAGTGGTACTATTTTAATGGATATTGTTAGTTCAACTTTTGGAGCGGTAGTGGTTCTTTTTGTAGCTAAACTCTTGGCAAAATAAGCAAATTTTTATCGAAATAGTAGAAAGGAGGCTTCCCTTAAATCTACAGATAAAATGAATCGGAACTGGAATAAATTGATTAATAGGCGTTTGATTGCTTTTTTTGCATTATTTTTGCAAGGTAAGAATCAACGATAACTTGTTATGCAAGTTAGTCTGCTTAAATCAAATCCCAAACGATCGAAATTATCACGATGCAAGTATCCATTTACCTAAAATTGCTGTTGACCAGTACACTCCTAATGAGTCCGGTCTTATTGTTTTCACAAAAAGCCCCGAAAACGCCTGCTGCGGCAGAAAAAGAATACAAATCCAAGGATTATTATGAGGCAGCTGATATTTATAAAGCTGTATTCTCTTCCAAAAATTTAAAATTGTCAGGCAGTAAGCTTGCCATGCATCAATTTTATTATGCCGAAAGTTGTAAAAATAGTTATAACTATACTAGAGCGCAAGAATATTATGGTTTAGTGGCGAAGGGGGATAATGCGGACAAATATCCTGAAATTGATTATTACTATGCCTATTGTCTGAAACACAATGGCAAATATGAAGAAGCCATTAAATATTTTAAGGCATTTTTGAAGAAGGAAGTGAAGGGCAAAAAATTGACGGCTTTTCAAATGGAAACCGAGCAAGAAATAAAGGGCTGTTACTTAGCCTTAGAATTGGTTAAAAATCCAGATCGAACGACTAAAATAATCCATCTGAGTGGTGATGTAAACACTAAATATTCTGACTTTTCGCCACATTTAGTAGGGGAAACACTGTATTATTCTTCCTTGAGATTTGAGCGCATATTGACGCGTGGACGAGTGGTTGGAAAAGGACAAACGCTAGTGGGGAAAATTATGACGGCAAATAATAGAGGACAAAGCCGCTTTGAGCAATCAAAAAATAAAAATTTAAACCTCAAATATGAAAATTCAGGCAACTCAAACCTGAATTCGGATGGCAGTAAATTATACTTTACAAAATGTGCTTATGATGAGCGCAACGAAAAAATGATTTGTCAAATCTACTATTGCCCCAAAGAAGGGGAGAATGATTGGGGGGAAGCCATTAAGTTGCCTGAAACAATTAATGCAGATGGGATTACTAGTACACATCCTGCGATTGGATTTGATAGTGTTCGCAACAAGGAAGTTTTATATTTTGTTTCGGAACGAAAAGGAGGTGTTGGCAAGAAAGATATCTGGATGGCAGAAGTCTTGGGGGAGAATGAATATGGGGAGGTGCTTAATTTAGGCAAAATGGTGAATACAATAGGAGACGAGGTTTCTCCATTTTTTCACAATACCACACAATCCCTTTATTTTAGTTCTTCTTATCTACCTGGTTTAGGTGGTTTTGATGTGTTTAATTCCAATAGAATAAATGGAGCATTTGAGGAGCCCCTTAACGTTGGGATTCCGTTGAATAGTGCAGCGAATGATATTTATTTTATTATTAATCCAGATGATTCAACAGGTTATTTTGCTAGTAGTCGTCCTGGTTCTCAAATCTTAACAGGGGAATCTTGTTGTAATGATATTTACGAATTAAAGTTGCCAAAATTCCCACCTGTTCAACCAGAAATAGAACCAGAACCGCCTTTGGTTCTTGCAGAACCAACACCCGAACCTGAACCAATTCCAACACCAGAACCAATTCCAACACCAGTGTCAACTCCAGAACCTAAACCAAGTCCAGAACCTGTTGTTGAAGTGCCTGTGATAGAAGAAAGGGTTCAAGTTACTTTGGACGAATTGAATAAATTATTACCATTGGCTTTGTATTTTCATAATAACGAACCTAGAGATTTAGAGACTTCTTATTCAACTACCTACACCAAATATGCAGGGATGAGAGGGAAGTATAAAAAAGAGCATGTGCCACAATACAATAAGTCGATTCAAGATCAAATAACAGAAAATATTGACGACTTTTTTGATAATAAGGTAAAAGGAAATTATCAAAATATGCACCTGTTTTTTGATGAGTTAATTGCTGCCATGAAAAATGATTTTAAGTTGGAAATTGCAATTCAAGGCTATACTTCTCCACGGGCATCGGCGGCTTATAATAAGTCTTTGGCAAATCGCCGTATTGGCAGTGTGATGAAAGATATGTTGGCTTACAAAGAAGGAATTTTGAAAGCTTATTTAGATAGTGGGCAACTTTCTTTTAAAGAATTGCCCTTAGGAGAGGGAAAGGCGCCTGCAGGAATTAGTGATGATATTGACGATCCACGAAATTCTATTTATAGTGTTGAAGCCGCCAGTCAGAGACGGGTTAATTTTATCGTTGTGGAATTGCAGGAGGAGTAAGGAATGTGTTTTCTTTCTGTTTTTGTAATTATTATCCAAAGACAAATATAGTTTGGGACATATAATATTAAAGGATATTTTATTGTAAGTCTTATTCGCAAATTGAATGAACTGTTGTATATTGCGGCGAAAACACATATTAAAAGGATCAAAACGACTGAAGATGAAAAACTATTCTAAACTCCAAGAATTAGTGGAGATAGATTCTCCAAGTGGCTTTACGGAGAAAGCAAGTCATTATATACATACTTTATTAGAAGAATATGACTGGAATCCTAATTATACCAATAAAGGAGCGGTGCGTTGTACAATGGGAAGTCAAGCACCTACTTTGGCAATTGCTGCCCATGTAGATACCTTGGGCGCAGTGGTGTCTGATATTGCAAAAGATGGAACTTTACGCATCTCAAAAGTAGGCGGTTTGTCACTTAATGGTTTTGAAGGAGGCTATTGCAAAATTTATACCTTAGAGGACAAAACCTACACCGGAACCTTGTTATTAGACAATCCTGCGGCACATGTCAACAAAGATTTGAATACGGCACAACGCAGTTTGTACAACATGCACATTCGCTTGGATGAAGAGGTGGCATCTAAGGCAGATATAGAGAATTTGGGTATTAATGTAGGTGATTTTATTTGTTTTGATACGAATTATCAAGAATTACCCAATGGCTACATCAAGTCTAGATTCATGGATAATAAAGCGGGCTGCTTTGTTTTGTTTGAATTAGCTCGCCAGATTAAAGAGAAAGCTTGGGACGTGCCCGTGCAAATTTTCTTCTCTAATTATGAAGAAGTTGGGCATGGAGGAACTTGTGGTTATGCCGAATCGATTCAAGAGCTTTTGGTTATTGATATGGGCGTGGTCGGAGATGGAACTTCGGGAGAAGAAACGGCTTGTTCTATTTGTGCAAAAGATAGTTCTGGACCTTATGATTATAATATGCGTAAAGAATTGGTACAATTAGCCAATAAAAACGACATTGCTTATCGCCTGGATGTGTATCCATTTTATGGTTCAGATGGTTCTGCTGCTTTGCGTGCTGGAAATGATTATCGAGTGGGATTAATTGGACCTGGTGTCTCTGCTTCGCATGGCGTAGAGCGTACGCATCACAAGGGAATTCAAGCGACGATAGATTTGTGTATGGCTTATATAGAAGCTCAATTCGTAAAGCCTTAATTCCTCTTACCTAAGAAATGGATTAAGTCTAACAAAGACCAAATTTGGGGTATTAACCTGTTCTTAGTGTTTAATGATGAATTTTTAATGTTGAATGCTTTACAGCACAACAAACATTAAAAATTCATCATTTAGCATTAAACATTGAAAAATTTATTACACACTGTATTTAATGCTGAACGAAAAAAATATTCGCAGGCTCATGAGAAAGTTCTTGCATAACATGAGTTAATTTAGAAGTGGAATCCAAGCAATAATGCTGTTAAAACTATATCTTTAGTTAATTATTGTTAGTTTTAGTTAAGGGACTAATAACAGACTTGTATTTTGTCTTTCAAAATTATATCTTAGATGGTACTTAAGAGTTTCGTAGAGCTTCCCTATAAATTGGAGACTCAAAACAGGCGATATTAGAACTGTTGCCCCTTTTATTAAAAAAGTGAAAAATCAATAGCGGGCGAATGCTAAATAAGTCTATTATTTTTACGACTTTTACTTTCGTACGTTGTTTAAGTTCTCTTTGAGAGACACAAGAAGCAGCTTAAAAATCACTCTACACCACCACTAAAGCAGTCAGAGTTTTGTCAGAACGTTTAGTTATAATACCTACATACAACGAAAAGGAAAATATCGAAAGTATCATCCGAGCAGTGATGACATTGGAACCTGCATTTCATTTACTTATTGTTGATGATGGTTCCCCTGATGGCACAGCTGGTTTGGTGAAGAATTTGCAAAATGAATTTGCAGGACGCTTATTCGTAGAAGAACGCCAAGGTAAACAAGGTTTAGGAACCGCCTATATACATGGGTTCAAATGGGCTTTGGAATCTACTTATGAGTATGTATTTGAGATGGATGCCGACTTTTCACACAATCCCAATGATTTACCACGTTTATTTGAAGCTTGTAAAAAAGACAAGGTAGGCGTTTCGGTAGGCTCTCGTTATACTAGGGGAGGGAAAGTGGTCAATTGGCCGTTCAACCGTTTGTTGATGTCTAGAGGAGCCTCTATTTATGTGCGCTTGATTACTTGGATGCCTGTGGCAGATGCTACGGCAGGCTTTGTATGTTACAAACGCTCGTTTTTGGAGCAATTGAATTTTGATAAAATAGAATTTAAAGGCTACGCTTTTCAGATTGAAATGAAATTTTCGGTGTGGCAATTAGGGTACAAAATAGAGGAAGTTCCAATTACCTTTAAAGATAGAGAAAAAGGATCTTCTAAAATGAGTTCAGATATTTTTAACGAGGCATTCTTTGGGGTGCTTAAAATGCGTTGGAAAGGTTGGACTACAAGTTATAAACGATAATTATTTACAAGTCCAAAAGTCAAACGTTAAGGCTATTTTGGAAGGTTAAATTAAAGTATAAAAAATGAGTTGGTTACTATATACGATTATTTGTTTTTATTGGGTTCCTTTTGTAGGAATGTATAAGCTTTTTGAGAAGGCAGGAGAACCTGGTTGGGCTGCTTTTGTTCCTTTTTATAATGCTTTTATAGTGGTCAAAATTGTAGGTGCTCCCAAGTGGTGGCTAGTTGCCATGCTTATTCCTGTGGTACATTTCTTTATCATTGCAGGCATGTTGATTGAGTTCAATAAATCGTTTGGTCAATATAAGTTTGTAGATAATTTTGCAGCCATTGTCTTGTCTTATGTTTATTATCCTTATTTAGCGAGCAAAAAACCTGAATATGTTCATCAATCATGGGCGGTTCAAGATGATATTCGCAAGCGATTTAAAGCAGCTGTAAAAGAAGACAGCAAATCAGAAATGCGTCGTTTGGAAAAAGAGAATCCTTTTCCAAAAAAATCGAAAGTACGAGAATGGTCAGAATCCATTATTTTTGCTGTCTTTGCAGCACATTTTATTCGACTATTTCTAATTGAAGCATACACCATTCCAACACCTTCTATGGAAGGTTCTTTGTTGGTGGGCGACTTTTTGTTTGTTAGTAAAGTTCATTATGGTTCTCGTATGCCAATGACGCCTTTGGCTTTTCCTTTGATTCATAATATGTTGCCTTTTTCGGGCGGAGAATCGTATAGCAAAGCAGTGGATTGGGATTATAGAAGAGCTCCCAAAATACAAAATGTAGAACGCTATGATCCTGTGGTATTTAATTACCCAGAAGATGACACGGCTGTTGGTGGTTTGGAACCAGATGGGCAACCCTTCTATTATGGCGATCAATACCACAATCAGTTGAAAGAAGCGGCTCCAGAAAATAGAAAAGCACTTCGTCAACAATTAAAAATAAAATATGCAGATCGCTTGGTGTATCGCCCTGTGGACAAACGAACCCATTATATCAAACGTTGTGTTGGAATACCAGGAGATAAAATTGAGGTTAAAGAAGGTGTTTTATACGTCAATGATGAAGTAGGGGAAGATGTAAAAGGAGTGCAGTATGAGTATTTACTCGTTGGCTCAGGTGTTAATAATTTTAATGTACCTGCTTTGGAAGAGACTTATAAAGTAACTTTTTATAGAGATCCTAGAAATCCAAATAATATTATTGAGTCGATTGCTTATATGCACCCAGATGTAGCCCAACAAATGATAAAAGATTTACCTGGGCTTGATCGAGCAGAACGTCGATTAAAACCAAAAGGATATGGGGGAACATTTCCTTACAATGGTAAAAAATATCCTTGGAATATTGATAACTATGGACCAATTATGATTCCTCAAAGAGGAGCGATGATTGATTTATCACTAGATAATATAGAAATATACACCCGATTAATTGCCGCCTATGAAGGCAATGAATTAGCGATCAAAGATGGGCAAATTTACATCAATGGGGAAGTAGCAACAACTTATACACCTAAGTTAGATTACTACTGGATGATGGGAGATAACCGAAACAATTCAGCCGATTCTCGTATGTGGGGATTTGTCCCAGAAGATCATATTGTAGGAAAACCATTGTTTGTTTGGTTGTCCTTGAAAAATGGTAGCCTTAGAGGACCTAATGGCGGGGTGCGATGGGAGCGTTTCTTTATGGGAGCTTCTGGAAGGTAGTTTTTAAGAATAGCTGTAAAACAGCAATCGCTAAGAAAAAAAGCTAGTAAGGTATTTTATATACCTTACTAGCTTTTTTT
>CALDEP010000133.1 GCA_937942475.1 uncultured Aureispira sp. | reverse complement strand
TCTGGCGTTGGACCAGAGATAGTTCCAGAAGCGCACATATCGCCTACGTTTACGTTACAACCATTGACGGTGTGATGCGCCAATTGTTGCGTCATTGTCCAGTACATGTGCTTGAAATTAGAATTACAAACTACCTTCGCTTCTCCTGCTTCTGGTTGAATGGCTACTTCCAATTTAATATCGTAATTCTTTTGTCCTTCGTATTTCAAATAAGGCAAAACCTCAGGCTCTTGCTCGTATCCATCGGTACGGAATGGCTCTAGTGCATCTAAGGTTACAATCCAAGGAGAAATCGTAGAAGCAAAACTTTTTGCTAAGAAAGGTCCTAGAGGAATGTATTCCCATTTTTGGATGTCACGTGCTGACCAATCGTTGAACAAAGCCAAACCAAAGATGTAATCGTCTGCTTTATCGGTAGAAATACTTTGTCCCATTTCGGTTGGCTGCCCAATAATGAAAGCCATTTCTAATTCAAAATCCAACAATTTACAAGGACCATATACTGGTGGCTTTGTATCGTCTGGACGTTGTTGTCCTTTTGGGCGATGGATGTCTGTTCCTGAAACAACAATTGAAGAAGCACGCCCGTGATAACCTACTGGCAAATGCAACCAGTTTGGCAACAAAGCATTGTCTGGATCACGAAACATGGTTCCTACATTGGTAGCATGTTCACGGCTTGAGTAGAAATCGGTATAATCACCTACACGAACAGGCAACAACAATTCTACTTCCTTCATATTGTGTAGCACATTGGCTAATACTTGTGTATTTCCAACTAATTCTGTGTTATTTTTTTCAAATAAATCCGAAATTCTATCTCGAACAGCACGAGCTGCTTTTTTTCCCAATGCCATAAAGTCATTGATGTACGACTGGCTAAAAACAGCGGTATCAACTTCCAAGTCAGAAAAATAGCCTGCGTTTGCCAATTCTGCCAAGTCAATAACAGTATCCCCAATAATGGTGGCTACTCTAGGACTTTTTTCGGCTGTTTTGAACACGCCAAAAGGAATGTTCTGAATTGGAAAGTCACTGTCTGAAGAGACAGCAATCCAAGAACTTAGTGCTGGATTATTTGCTTTAAACATGGTGCAATATAATTTATTATTTAAGAATTGAACTCACTAGTTTTTGGCTAGTAAAATTCTTTTTAGTCATTTTCTGGTTGATCTAAGACTTGATCGTCTTGTACTTTGGATGCTGTATTCAATAATAAACCAAGCTTATCATAAAATAATAAAAGGCTTAGAATAATGAATAATACCCCTTTAAATAAAATCCAACCAATGTGTAAACCGATGTTAGGTTCACCCAAAGTGTAATTTATAGCGATGATAATTCCTAAAAGTACAATATATTTTAATATTCGTCCTAATGGTAATGGTGGCAATTTTAGAATATACTTAGTTACAAGGATAGAAAACAGCATCATTATGATATAAGAAGCTAAGGTGGTATATGCTGCCGCTTGATAAGAATAGCCTTTTACTGCTATAAAATAGTAATTCAGAAGGATATTTATCAAACCACTTGCTAAGACAATTGCCGCTAAATAACTGTTCTTTTTAATAAAAAAGATGCCTCTATTCGCAAAACTACTTACGCCATAAAAAACATAGGCACCAACAATTACTGGCGCAATGGGTAAAGCTTCCAAAAACAAAGCGCTAGAAGACAATAAAGATCCTGCATCGACTGCAAATAGGATTAAAAACCCTGCTCCTAAGATTAATAACTTTGTCATACTCTCCACCTGTTCTCTAACGCCCTTATAGTCCTTTTTATTCATGTAGTTATAATAACTAGGACGAGCACCATTCATCAAAGCCAATACTAAACCTTGATAAATCATGGCGATTTTATACGCAAAAGCATATTGTCCTGTCTCGGCATGACCTATGGTAGAATTGATAAACCATTGATCAAAAGAAGTCAAAATATGATTGCTCAAGGCAAATGGAATCAATGGGATGGAGTAAATTAAGGCGTACTTGACGTGCGAAAAGGAGATGTGACCGAACGAGATGTGTTTGCGTAATTGGGTGAGCACATAAAGCATGAGAATAAAGGTCCCAAACCACTCTCCTATTATTTTACCCATGAAGGTGTAACTGGTTTCTACATTTCCCTCTAGATAAACAACATTGGTAAAGTAAATTAGACCAAGCATGGTACAGCCAAATTTACCATATTGCCAAGCCACTTGTAGAGTTGCATATTTTTTACTCTCTTTGGTTGCCACTAATATTTGACAATAAAAAGAATACACTACAATTAAGTAGGTGGTAAAAATCAACCAGGTAATTAAATGGACAGGCAAATTAATTAAGGAGGCAATTTCATCTTTAAAAAACAATATAATCCCTCCTTGTGCACAAAAAAGAAGGCTTATCGTGATAAATATCGTTCCCAAAAATTCTTTAAAATCAACTTTATCTTCCTCAAAATAATAGCGAGCAATAGAAGAATGTAGGCTTAAACTTAATAAAACCGCTACCACTGTTATATAAGTCGTAAATACATTGACAATTCCATATTCGTCTGGTGTCAAATAGGCGGTAAAAATCGGCAGGGTAACAATACCCAACATATGCACTAGAATCGTTCCCGAAAAATAGGTACTGGCATGTTTGAAGGTATCAAAAAAAGAAAACTGTTTAAGTTTATTCAGTAGATTTTGAACTGCCATATCTTAGGCTGTTGCTTTTATAATTAAGGTTGATAATCAGTTTTTAATTAGCACTTAAATTCTAGATTAACTCTAAGCACCATCTAAAGGTAGGCTAATTTTTATTCTTTTTAATTCTTAAATCTACTAGATATGCTTCTTTATCTTTTTGTTTCATTATTTTAGTATTTTTTTAAGTATAATGACTCATTTATTTACTTAAAACAGACCTTCTAAAGTTCATTACAGATAGACTTAGCACACCAATGGCAAAAGACAATTACAACAAGCACTTTAAAGCAATACTTTCTAAACTAAATCCTGCTCAAAAACAGGCTGTCACAGAAACAGAAGGTCCAGTGATTGCAATTGCAGGTCCAGGAACGGGCAAAACGCATATTCTAACGGCTCGAATTGGTCAAATATTATTAACAACAGACACACAAGCACATAACATTTTATGTTTGACCTTTACCGATGCTGCTGTTAATGCCATGCGTCAACGTTTGTTGGATTTTATTGGTCCCGATGCCCATCGAGTTCATATTTATACCTTTCATTCTTTTTGTAATAAAGTTATTCAAGAAAATTTAGAAATTTTTGGGCGACATGATTTGGAGCCACTCTCCGATTTGGAGCGGATTGAAATTATTAGAGGCATTATTAATGAACTGGATGTCGAACATCCTTTGAAGATGAATCAGCGGGATCCTTATTATTACGAGCAACATTTAGCAGATTTATTCAAGCAAATGAAAGCCGAACGTTGGTCTTCTGAATTTATCCAATCCAAAATAAGCGCTTATCTAGAGTTTTTGCCCAAACGCCCAGAAATGCGTTATAAACGCAATGCAGGAAAATTCCAAAAAGGCGATTTAAAAGAAGCGCAATTTAATGCGATTTCAACAAAAATGCACCGTTTGGATCAAGCTGTCTTGTTGTTTGAACAATATCAAGCCATTCTAGACGAGCGACAACGCTACGATTATGAGGACATGATTTTGTGGGTTTTAGAAGCTTTTGAAAAAGAAGAATTTTTATTGCGGGCGTATCAAGAACAGTATTTGTACCTTTTGGTCGATGAATTTCAAGATACCAATGGTTCACAAAGTGCTATTGTCCATCAATTGGTCGCTTATTGGGGAGACAATCCCAATTTGTTTATTGTTGGAGACGACGATCAGTCTATTTATGAATTCCAAGGAGCACGGGTCAAAAACATGACTGACTTTTATGAGCAATACCACGAGAACTTGCTTCTAATCATGCTTCAAGAGAATTACCGCTCGTCTCAAAATATCTTAGATGCAGCAAGGGATTCGATTGAACACAATGAAATTCGAATTATCAATCAAATAGAAGGCTTGGAATTAAATAAAGTCTTGGTGGGCGCCAATCCTGCTTATGCTGCCATTCAAACGCCTGTTGATATCATTGCCTATCCCAATCAATTGCAAGAAGAAATTGCGATTGTGCAACGGATCGAGCAACTAAAAAAAGAAGGCGTTGCGCTCAAAGAAATTGCGATTATCTATGCCAAGCACAAGCAGGCAGACAATTTAATTCAACTCTTTGAAAAACGCCAAATTGCCTATCAATCTAAACGAAGAATCAATATTTTAGAGTTGCCGATTGTGCATAATTTGCGCAAATTGATGGGCTACATTGCCAATGAATACGCTAAACCAGATAGTAACGAAGATATTTTCTTTGAGTTCTTACATTATGATTTTATTGGGGTTAGCAGTAGAGATGCGGCTATTTTGACGGCTTGGATGGCAAGAAAAAAGAAAGCTTTGTTTAGTAAAGGTGACTTTGAGAATCTCCCGATGTGGCGGGACACCATTCGAGATGGGGACTTACTGGAATCTATCGGTTTGAAAAGCGTCACACCATTGACTAATTTTGCCGCCTTTTTGGACGAAAGCATTCATTATTATAAGGATTATACTTTGCCTCAATTATTTGAGCTGTTGATTAATCGAAGTGGTTTGGTGGCTTTTATTTCCAAACACGAGCAAAAAGCTTGGTTGGTACAGGTTGTGGGGACTTTATTTGAGTTTGTAAAACAAGAAACAGCTAAAAACCAAAAACTTACGTTGGGTACTTTCCTAGTTTTGCTGGATCAGATGGAAGCCAATAGGATTGGTATGGGTTTGTTTCAACTCGATCAAGCAGACGATGGCGTTCATCTAATTACAGCACATTCTGCCAAAGGTTTGGAATTTGAATATGTCTTTATTATTAATGGACTAAAGGATTATTGGGAACCCAGGAGTACGTCTGGTAAGCGGTTTAGTTTTCCTGACACCATTACCTATTCCAATGAAACAGATGCTCAAGAAGCCGCTCGTCGATTGTTTTATGTCGCCATGACTCGGGCTAAAAAATTCCTTCAAATTTCTTATTATCAATATAATACAAAGCATAAAATACAAACTAAAGCCGCTTTTGTAGATGAATTATTACAAGCACACAATCCTTCTATTGTTTTCAGCGAACAAGAAGCCTTTCTTTCGGACGAATGGCAATTATTACAACTAGAAAAAGCCCCTGAGAAGCCTAAAATTAAGTTATTAAGCGCTCCTATGTTGGATGCCTTGTTGGAAGGTTTCCGTTTGAGTATTTCAGCGATGAACAATTATATTCATTGTCCTTTAAGTTTTTATTACGAATATATATTGCGTGTTCCTTCTTTATCTAGTGTAGAGGCTGCTTATGGTACTGCTATTCATAATTCCTTGAATCGAATTTTTAACCTAGCCATCAAGAATGAAAACCAGCTTCCTGAAATAGATACTTTGCTCGAAATTTTTGGTTTTGAAATGAAAAATCAACGCATTTTCTTAACCCATCGAGTTTATAAAGAACGTTTAGAGTTAGGAAACAGGCACCTTCGAGCTTATTATAAAGCCCGTAAAGACGAATGGAACCAACTCTTGCAAAAAGTCACTATTATGACAGAAAAACCCCTACGAAACGTAGAGTGGAAAGGCGTTCCGATGACTGGTACAATTGATAAGCTGCTGTTGTTGCCACATACTTCAGGCAAAAAAGTCCATATTGTGGATTATAAAACAGGAAAACTACAAGATCGTCGTATGGCTTTGCCTTCCAATTCCAACCCTTATGGTGGCATTTATTGGCGTCAATTGATTTTTTATAAAATTTTATTAGACAACTCTAGCCTTACTTCTTATAAATCCCGTTCTGCTGAAATAGATTATTTAACGCCCAATGAAGAAGGTGTTTTTCCAAGTAAATCGATTCAATTCAACACAAAGGACGTGAACCTGGTAAAAAAGATGATTGAACAAGTCTATCAAAATATTATGAATCATAATTTCTCTGAAGGTTGTGGTGAAAAATATTGTAAATGGTGTAATTTTGCGCAACGAAACTTAGCTCCTAATCAGTTTTCTAATGCAGAGGTGGAGTTATTGGACGATTAATTTTTTTTTATTTCAAGAGGCTCCATCGGTCTCCAAATGTTAAGAACGATTGTTTTGAGAACATAGATTTTTTTACATTCAAAAAATAGTAGAGCAGTGGTTCTCTGTACAGGAATAAATATATTTTTAAAAACAGATATACATTCATTTTCAAAAAAATTGACTTACTTTAATTTATAATTTAAGTACAGTGTAACATAAGTTTTGACTTTTATTACAGAGAATTTTTGATGAAATTCGAGGACTCCCGCAGTTTGATAGCCTTAGCTATCAGAACGAGGACAGAACGAAGAAGTTCGCAAAAAGGCTCGCTTAATAAATGTTGAAAATTTATGTTACAATGTATTAAGCCCTTTAATGCATTTAAAACTACTTCGTGCTTTGATTTTTTATCAAGAACTCAAAAAACTCCACCCCCCATCGTGGAGTTATCCCGAAGTAAAAAAAACTACGACTCCTATAGTTCAATCACTATAGTTGTTATTTTATTACCCCAGTTATTGTAACTGACATTCAACCCAATTACTAACGCCAGATCTATTAATTTTGGTAGAATTCTCTACTAAATAATATTTAAAAAATCCAGTTAATTGTGAAAATCATATTTACCGCTTTAGCAATAGCACTATTCCCTTATTTTCTATTGGCACAAGCCTCACAGGTTATTTACGGTAGAATAATAGACAATGTATCTTCTAAGCCCATTTCAAATGTATCCATTGAATTACTTAACTATATCCCCCTAAAAGTAACCAAGACGGATGAAAACGGCTTATTCACCCTTGATAATGTTCCTTTGGGAAAACATCGCTTGCTTATTTTACATGACAATTATGATGTATTAATCGTACCTGAGATAGAAGTTACTTCAGGTAAGCAGGTGGAATTGAATATCGGTCTGGAAGAAGTGGTTATTAATTTGAATGAAATTGTTGTTCAAACCAAAGCAACAAAAACGACAAAAGATCAACCCAACAACAGTATGGCATTAATAGGAATCCGTTCCTTTACGATTGATGATGTACGAAAGTATTCTGGAGCAAGGAATGATCCCTCTCGTTTAGCAGCGAACTTTGCGGGGGTAAATATTAGTAATGATTTTGAGAATGGAATTATTGTTCGGGGAAACTCGCATTTGAATATTCTTTGGCAATTAGAGGGCGTTCCAATACCAAACCCCAATCACTTTGCACTAGCAGGCTACCTAAGTAGCTTATTGCCAATGATTAATACGAATTTGATGCGAAATTCAGATTTTTTGAATGGTGCCTTTCCTGCCCAATATGGTAATGTAACAGGGGGCGTTTTTGATATCGGGTTTCGATCGGGGAATAAAAATATTTTTGAGGGCACGGCACAGGTTGGCTATACAGGGGCAGAATTAGGTTTTGAAGGTCCTATTTCTAAGAAAAAAGGTTCCTCCTTTGTCTTTGCTTATCGTTATAGTATCTATGAGATTCTAAAAGTTATTGGCATCGATTATGGAACGACACTAGTTCCTAACAATCAAGATTTATCCTTCAAACTTGATTTAGGAGAATCTAAATTGGGACGACTCTCTATTTTTGGCTTGGCAGGTTCTGGGCTAATTGACTTAGCTCCTGGAGAGTTGGATTCTACGGACCAAGCAAATAAATTTGCTAGAAATGTGACGTTTACAAAACAATTAGCGGTTCTTGGCGTAAAACATCAAGCCTTCTTATTTAAGAAAAAGAAAACCTATTGGCAAACAACCTTGGCAGGATCAATAGATTATGAAGGTTATCAAGAAGATACCTTAAACACATCTGACGACCGTGATATTGTCTTAGACAATAGAAATGAAATCGTGAATGTAACGCTAGCTAGTTACCTCAACCATAGTTTCAATTATACAAATACCTTGCGTTTTGGTATCACAGAAACCTTTTATTTTGCTAAATCTCGTCTACGTGACAATTTATTTCAACAAGGCTATCGTGACTTTAATGGGAGCACCTTGCTTACTCAGGTCTATGGTCAATACTTAGTTCGTTTTAGTAAAAAATTAAAAATAAATGTCGGGGTAAACTTCCAACATTTATTACTCAACAACACCATTGGAGTTGGTCCCCGTTTTGCATTGAGTTGGCAACCTTTAAGCTCTCATAAACTAAGTTTTGGATATGGATGGCATCACCAAATGCAACCGTTACATCTTTATTTCAATGAAAAACAAAATACAGCAGGTAATTGGGATGATGCCAATAGATACCTTGGTTTTACACAAGCACATCATTTTGTTGCGGCTTATGATTGGGCCATATTAGATAACTGGCGTTTGAAAGTAGAAGGTTATTATCAATTGTATACCAATGTTCCAATTACTACCTATAGTAGTACTTTTAGTGGTATTAATATGGGGCAAGAGTTTGAACTATTAAATTTAGTAGATTTAGAGAATAAAGGATTAGCAAGAAATACTGGAGTTGAGTTGACGCTTGAAAAGTTCTTTAACAATAATTATTATGGTTTACTAACCGCCAGTTACGTGGATTCTAAATACCAAGCTAGCGACAAGGTTTGGCGATTTACGCCTTATAATAATACCTTTGTGTTAAACTTTTTGGTCGGTAAAGTATTCAAAATAGGACCAAAGCGCGCCAATGCGATAACCCTTGATGCCAACTTTATTTATGCAACTGGAGCTCGTTCCACGCCTATAGATTTAGAGCAGTCTAAAGTATTTGGATATGAAATCCGTCAGTGGGACAAAGCTTATTCATTACAAGGACAAGATTATTGGCGTATAGATTTTAAAGTAGGTGCTTATTTTAATAATGCAAATCGCAATATTTCACACAGAATATTCTTAGACATTATTAATATTACAAACCGTCAAAACATCTTGGTTCAACAATACAATGCCTCTACTCAAACGATAGAAACAGCAAATCAACTGGGCTTTTTTCCTGATTTGACCTATCGCTTGACCTTTGGTTTCAAACCAAAAGCTAGAGTTCAATAATCCCCTTTATGCAATAAAATCATTTTTGTTACCGCTAAGTGACATATTAAAAAAAATCTAAATGTTAAATTTAGGTTTTTTTTATTTTTACCAACCAAATAAAATTCCATACACCCTCTATTCACCTTTTTTAATATTGCGACTGGACCTGCCAATTCAGAATACTATTAGGACAGCCCCAAATAGGTAAACACATCATGACCCTTAGGTTAAAATTATGTTATGAATATCGTAATAAAAGTCATAGATTTGCACAAAGTTAGTCCCCACAGCTTTTAAGTCATTACATAACAGCCTTTTACTTAATTACCCCTTTTTATTATGTTAGCTTTAGTTTTACAAAATTCAAAATTACAGGAACGTTCTGTTAACTTATTCCTTCAGTTATTTTTGCTAATAATTATCTTTACTTTATACTCAGATCATTTATTAAGCACACTTTCATTAGCGATTATTGTTAGTCATGTTTTTCACTACAGCTTAATTGCTTTAGCGGACATATATGAAGATGATTTTCCAGAAGACAACAAAAAATACATCGTTCAATTCGGTTTACTACTTTATTTTGTTGGTGCTGTTGTTTTTGGTCTTTTTGAGAATGAATTTCTTCGCCTTCACATCTTCATTGTACTTCTAGGGAACTGGTTTGGGGGAAAAGTTGATACACCAATGTGGAAAGCTTTCTTTTTCATCTATCTAGGAACATTAATTAGCTATGAAGTTACTGCTTTAAGCTTTCTAGACAATGGGCTTGTTTTAGGTTTGTATGCTTGTGTTGCTGTTTTCATGATTGGTCTTTGTGAGCGTTTATCAGAAAAAAGACAAGATGCATGGATGTTACATTCTATTTTGTTTTTTGTTTGGGCTTTGTACCAAGGAGCGTATTATCAAGAAGGTGTTTTATTTATCTTAGGTGGTCTTGCTTACGAAGTAACTAAGTTATCAGCTGGGCTTATACCTTACATTAAAAACCGCAGTTCAAGAACTCATTCCCTATCTTAATAACAATACTTTTAAAACGTAAAAATGCCTTCTAAATCATATGATTTAGAAGGCATTTTTACTTTACAGCTATTTTGTCTCACGTGGAACATCTATTACCACAGTTGGAAATAAAGAACAACATAGGTATAGACAAAAGGAATAACAAAGATAAAGGCGTCAAAACGATCTAGAAAACCTCCATGTCCAGGCAATAAAGTTCCT
>CALDEP010000132.1 GCA_937942475.1 uncultured Aureispira sp. | reverse complement strand
GTATTATAGTTTACTTATCAAAAAAGTTGCCATAGAATAAATCTAAGAAATAAAAAAGAAACCCTCTAGCTGGAAGGATCAACTAGAGGGCAAATCTACGCTATATTTTTACATTAAGGAGGCATTATTTATTTTTTGCTGCTGCTGCTTGACGGCGAATGACTTCTGCTAATAAAGGAACGGCTCGACGATGTTTTTTTACGTAGGGGTTTTTTTTGTCCCAAACATAGCCTGCTAAAACAGAGCAAATTTGTTTTTTGAAGCTAGGATCTTTTTGGCTAGCGTATAAAATAGTTTGGAGATTTCCAGTGTACCATTCTTTGACAAAGGTTCTAAAAACATCAATGCCATGTTGAATGTATTTGGAATATTCTGTTTCCCAATCAATTTGTTCACCATCTAATTGGCGGCTAATTAATTCAGCAGCAACCGCTCCTGTTTCTGTGGCAAAGGCAACGCCAGAGGAAAAGATAGGGTCTAAAAATTCGGTTGAATTACCAACGAGCACAAAACGATCTCCATACATTTGCTTCACTCCAACAGAGTAGCCTTTGATGACTTTAGGTGGAAATATAAATTCTAAGTCTTGACTATAACGAGCTATTAATAAAGGATGTGTGTTTAATAATCGCTTAAACATGGCTTCATCATAAGTCGTTCCATATTTTTCTAAAAAGTCAGGATTTCCAACAAAACCAATAGATGTGATGCCCTTTTCAAGAGGAATCATCCAAGTCCAAGCGGCTCTTAAATCAGCAACTTCTGTTAGAAATTCAGACTCTTCTGTTCGAGTGGTATCTTTGATGTGTGCAAAAAAAGCGGTTCGTCCAGGAAATTTAGAGTCACAATCTAAATCTAGCAGACGAGGTAAAACACGTCCATAACCACTAGCGTCAACAACAAATTGGGCTTCTACTTGATACCGTTCGCCTTCTTTTGGTTGAATGTCAACCAATGCATTCTTAGCACTAAATTGAACGGCTTCTACACTTTCTTGATAACAAAGATTAACTCCTTGACGAATGATTTCGTCTGCTAAAGTCTTGTCAAATTTTGCTCTAGGCATTTGGTAGGCGTAGTCCCAGCCATTGGTGAATTTTTCTGAAAAATCGAAGTCACAAAACTCATCGGCATCACGAGTAAAAGAGGCTCCTTTTTTACGTTGAAAATTTTGAGCTTGTATGGCTTCTAATAAGCCAGCTTTTTCTAGGTTATGCAAACAACGTGGCAACAAACTTTCTCCAATTACAAATCTAGGAAATTGTTGTTTTTCGATCACTTTTACTTGATGCCCATTCTTGTTCAGAATAGCCGCCGCAACACTACCAGCAGGACCCGCTCCAATAACCAAAACATCTACCTTTTCTACTTTCATTTATGTATTGTTCGTTTGTTGATAACAAACACAAGGTACAAAAAGCTTTGACAGTGCTTCTTTTTGTTGGTTTATTTCTTGTGCGAGCTACTTAGAGGAGCTAAGAATACCTGAAAAGCAAGGTGCTAGAATATTAAATAGAAAAGAGATGATTGCCTATTGACAATCATCTCTTTCTTTTACATTTAAACTTATTCTTATTTTAATTCCATTTTTATCATGGCATCCTTTTTACCTTTGATATAAATTTCTAACATAAACACTTTGTCTTCTGCTTCAAATATTCTTTTTACATTAAATTGATGAGCTCTCATTTTTGCACCATCAACTTTTACCATATCCAAGATCGTATGTTTTTCAACTTTTCCTGTTTCATCATCTACTTTGTAAGCCGTTAAAAAACCACCTAGACCATCCTTGTGTGCTGCAGGAACCTCGTCTACAGGAAGATCTGCATTTTTAGGATTTCCAACATAAAGTAGGTAATGGCAGCCATCACCAGGAATATATTTGAAGCTCATTTGACCTTGACCAGCAAGACCTGCTTGGTTTTTAGGCAATTTTTTCATCCAAACTAATTTACCATCAGCATCTATTTTCATAGCGATCATATGTCTGTAGTGCCAAACGTTTTGTGTGTTCGTTCCCACTAGTTCTTTTCTTACATACCATTGCTCTGCTAAAATGATAGAACTTCCATCTTCTTGAGTAAAGAATTCAGTCATTTTAACTTCTTCCATACCTGCTTTTCCTTTCTTTTCTCTTTTTTCAGCTTTATTTCTTTCTCTCTTATTGACGTATTGTTGAATAAACTCTAAAGGAAATTCATGGTCATAAGAACTTATGATCTCTCCTTTGTCAGTCGTAGTGAACGAGTACAAACCGTTACAGTTGAAGCTAGTAGAACCTCCACCCCAAGACCACTTGAAGTCGATACCATTAGCATAAAATCCTGCTGCTGAAATATTTCCGTTTACATCTTCACGAAGATCGAATTTAGCAAAAAGTAAATCTCTCTTAATATCTAATTTATGAACAGACATTTTATCACCACCTTCTTTTAAGGTAAGTAATTCAAGAGATTTAGATTCGGTTTTGTAAATAAGCATAGTTGCAGTACCATTACTTTTTACCATATAAGCAAGATTGTTCATATCTTTCTCCGTGTAAGGCATTCTTACATCTTCTCCCCAAACCTTTTGAAAGTCTTGATCGTAAACATAAAAGCCAATTTTATCATTGCTCTTTGCATCTGATTTTGTGGTTGGCTTGTGTCTGAAACGAACTAAAATCTTAGAATCATCAAAAGAAGTAGAAATATCAAATTTAGGAGCTCCGCCCCAACCCAATAAACCCCAACCAGATAGACCCCAACTAAAAGGTTGCCCTGTAACGGGTCCAGAAGTAGTAAAAAGCTCTTTTTCAGGTTTAAAAGTACCTGAGTTGGTATCAATTTCTCTTATATAGAGTGTGAAAGATTTTTCTTTAGATTTTTTATTGTAAGCTTCGTAGATATAGAAAAGTTTACCACGAATTTGTAGCACCTTTTGAACTTTCGTGTATTTAGGAAGGTCTTTATACTCCTTTCTGCTAATTTCCTTCATCGTTCTAGTATCAAACCTTTGGATAGTAGCCATTTCTCCTCTTGTTTTTACAGAGATTGTCTTTCCATCCTCTAGAGCAAAGTATAGTTTACTTCCTGCGTCTGTTACAGCATATGGAGTACTAGCAGTTACTTTGAAATCTTTTGACAATTTGGACTGTGCCATGATAAGCGATGGTATCAGAAACAAAAATGACAAAATTAATATTTTGGTAGTCATGAATTTTTTGATTTTATTAATTAATTATATTAAAAATTGGTTTTAAATTGCCTCAAAAATACTAAATCTAAACGATTAGTCAAGGTAAAAGAAAGCATTATTATTACCGATGATCAAAAAACAAGACTGGTTTTCGGCTCATAGCAGGAAAACGCAAGGCATTAATGGTCTCAAAGTCTTTAAACTCAACTTTGGGAGCTACTCGTAACTTTGCTCTAAAGTGATCTTTTATTCGTTTTTGAAAGCGTATAGAGTCATCTTTGGAAGCTACTTTGATAATAATTTCATCTGTTCCAATATCATTGGTAAATACCTCAATGACAAAGGCTTTGATCTCTTCAAATTGGTTTAAAGAATCATATAATGCTGGTGGATACAAAGTCGTTCCTTTATACTTTATCATCTGTCCTTTTCGACCAATAACAGGACCCAAACGCAAGGTGGTGCGTCCACATGGACAAGCATCTTGATACCATTCGCAAATGTCTCCTGTTTTGAAACGCAACAAAGGCATTGCCTCCATTTGTAAGGTGCTAATGACCACTTCTCCTGCTTCTCCTTCCGCAACGGCTTGTCCCTTTTCGTCTAGTATTTCTACCAAAATTAACTCAGGATGATGGTGTCCACCTCTACTGTGTTCACATTCTGTAAAGGCGGTACTCATTTCCGTTGAAGCATAAGTAGAGTACAATTCAATGTCCCACAAGTCCGTGATTTTTTGCCCTAAAGTATTTAAGGAAAAATCTGAATTTCGCAAGGATTCACCAATGCAAACGGCTTTTTTTATACTACTATTTTTATAATCAATGCCATTCTTTTTGGCGTACTCAATCAATTTGAAAATAAAAGAAGGAACAGCAATTAAAGCCGTTGGTGAAACACGATGAATCGTATCCCATTGCAAAGCAGGTAAGCCTGATCCAACACGTACAATTCCAGCGCCTAATTTCCTTGCACCCAAGAAGTACGCCAAACCAGCCATGAAGCGACGATCAATGGTTGTGGTTAACAACAAAACATCCTCCTCATCAAGTCCTGCACTAGCAAAAGAAGTGGCCTCGTTATAAGCCAAACGATCCAAATCTTTATCTGTTAAGGCAAAGGTAATGGGCTTGCCCATCGTCCCTGAGGTCGTCACGTAATCAATGATTTTCCGACGATTAACACAAATAAAATCATCGTTGTATTCTTGTAAGTTTTGCTTTGTTGTCAAGGGCAATTGCTGTAAATCGTCCAAGGTTTTGATGCTAGTAACATCAATGTTTTTTTCCTTAAAAACACGTTGATAATAAGGAGAGTTTAAGGCTAGATATTGCATTAATTTCTGCAACTCTTGGTCTTGAAAAGCTTTAATAGCGGTCTTACTAGCGGTTTCTATAGCAGGGATTTCCATATTTATAATACTTGAAAAATAACTGTTTTAATGTTTTTGGTTGGCTGTTTTTGAATCGGATAACTGTTCTTCAATAGCAGCTTGTTCTGTTTTGGTAGCAATTTCTTTTGTTAGGGCTTGTTTGTAAGCAGCAATGGCTTCTGCGTATAATCCTTTTGCTTTGTAAAAGTTACCAGCCAATTCATGTGCATGATAATAATCAGGATTTAATTCTATAATGCGTGCTGCTTTTTCCAAGGCTGCTTCTGTATAATCAGACCCATTTTTGGCCAACAAAGTTAATTCTTTTTTTAATTGTCTAAAATCGACATAATCCTGAAATTCAGGAGAAGTAGCAAAAGGATCTTCAGGAATAAGTAAGGAATCAATCCCCAGAGAACGTGTGGGAATACGATTGAGATTAAACACAGCATTCAAATCATAGGCAATAAACTCCCCCAATTGATAAGGAGCCGTAGAAACCCAAATTAAACGTTTTTCGGGCATAAAAATAACGGAATGATGCCCTAATAATTGATTTAAGGCCTTTTCATTGCCAAAACCAATATCTTTTCCTTGATGCCCTTGTTTGTCTCTAAGAATTTTAGCGACTTCCAAATAATCTAAATTTGGGCTTTCGTTCATCAAGTTATTTGTGTGAATTTGGCGATAATTAGAAGCGGATGTTTTAATGTTATTTTGATTGTCAGCATCTGTTTTAAAAGAGTCACTTTGATAATGATTGGAACAGATAATACTAGTACTATCAGAACGATATAAAGCAACTTTATCCACCGATTTTTCAATAATAGCAGTATAACCATCTTCGGCGGAACCAATCATCAGCGATTCTGAGACAAAGGTTTCGTGTTGTTGGGCAATTTCAAAGGCTTCGTCTATATTTTTGGCGTATTGTAATATTTTTCTAGCAACAATAGAAATTGGTGTTTTAGCGGAGGTCGGCAAGCCTGATTTAGCGGCATTTAACGTCACGGTTAAGCCTTTTTCATTCATACCCGAAACAACGCCCAGAAAACCGCCCCAGGTGATGGTGGCGAGTTTGTAGCCTTTTTCTGGATTGATAAATAGAATGATTTTATCCTTTGCAAAATCATCTCCAACATAAAAATCGAAATTGCGACCTAGAATTAAATTACTGTCTGTGCTGTTTTCTTCCCACTTAGAGAACGAAGTACAACCCACCACAGCATAATCCTTTAGAGCGTGCCCTATGTCGTGTGCAGCGTGGTAATTCAAAATGCGTTCGTAATTAGAACCAATGCTATTAAACTCATCGCTACAGAAATGTGTTTCACCGTAAATTTCTTGCTGATATTCTAAAGGAATAAATTCATCTATACTACGATTGAAAAATCCAACTAGATAACGCAACAAATAAAGAAAGGCATCAGAATCTACGATGTTCTTGATCTGACGAACAAAATAGACTTCTTGTTGTACAATTAATTCTTGTGCTAAATTTCCTAAAATAGCGCCTCGTTCAAAAGGTTTGCCTTCTATATAAGCTTCCCAAAGTCCATGTTCGTTTTTTCGCAACCAATTATTATCAAGGGTATAAAAATCAGGTGCTTGCTCTGTTCTTTTTAATTCCCAAGCGCTCGTGTCTTCTATTGTTGGTGGCGGAATATTTAGCCACCATTCCAAGAAAAGTACCAGCAGTACTGTGAAAATCAAAAAATTACGAAGCCGTTTGCCCCATTTTTTTAATCGTGTCATAATCTATCTTTATCTAAAGAATATCCCTTGAGTTAATACTTTCTAGGGGGGTATTATTAAGTAGCAGATATGATATCTGTCAATAATTTTTCTCGATCTACAAAGCCAATACAAGCTAAAACTGCACTAACGGTTACACCCAATATACCATGTATATTAACGTTTTGTCCAGTCAGACGTAGGTTTGGAATTCTTGTTTGAACCGCTAAAGCGGTTCGCATAGGATCTTGATAATTGCGTTCAAAACCATACAAAGAACCTGTTGGGCAACCAATATAATCTCTAAAAGACAAAGGAGTAGAAGCATAACTATTTACAATATTCCCTTTTAATTCAGGGAATCTCTTGTAGAGTTGATCTAACAAAAGACTTGCCTTTTCTTCTTTAAATGCCTCATAAGAAGCGCCCCTAGGAGACTCGTTAGACACGGTATTAAAACTGTTTCCCCAATCTTTTACTTCGTCATAATCCATATAGCACATCGCAGAAAAACTATCGGCATAAATAGGCGATCCGCTAGTTTTAGGGGTCAGAGCTAAATAAGTAGAAGGCCAATTTTTGTGATTATTTTCAATCGTGTTCCATACATCGTCTGTTTTATTGTGGTAATAATTACTATTGATGTATTTGACCGTATTGGGTTTTAAGGTATAATGCGCTGAAAAAATTGCAGAGGTTGCTTTAGTCCCTTGAATACGATTGAGATACGCTTTTCGCAAACGACCACTTTCATTCCGTACAAAACGGCTTAATTGCTGAGGATGGGCACTAGAAATAACATGCTTACAAGTCAATTTTTCTCCTGTCGTGAGTTGAACGGCTTTGATATTAGCACCATCAAAAACAAACTCATCAACTTCTTTTTGTTTAAAAATAGTCCCGCCTTCTTTACGAAGTTGCTTGACCAAAGAACGAGCAATTTGAGAGCCACCATCGACACAACGCCAAGAACTTTCAATATAACTGTTCAAAACCATTGCGTGTAAATAAAAGGGCGTTGCGCTTCCTCGACCAGCATATAAGATGTTATTACCACCTAAAACAGCCTGTAATTTAGGATCAGAAGTAATAGACGCAATCTCAGCTTGTGCATTGATTTCTAAATGCTTGTAAGTATCAGGATAAGCCTTGTTTGTTTCTAAAAAATACAAAGGAAATTTATGGCAAATATCTTGAATGGCTTGGCTGTATTTCTTTAGTGCATGATGCTCTTTAGGAAACTGCTGAGAAAGGCTATCTACGAATCGCTCGTGCCCTTGTGCCATTTTATAAGTCGTATCATCCTCCTCAAACCCAATGGTATCAAAGGCATCCATATCCATTCTTTGCAACTTCAGCGTATCTCTAATTCCAAGGTATTTAAAATATTGATCTAGCGATTGTCCTTCTTCTAAACCTCCTATATAATGTACGCCAACGTCAAAAATACGTCTGTCTCGAACAAAGGTTTGTAAACAACCCCCTACCTGTTTGTTTTTTTCTAAAACAGCTACTTTATAGCCTTCTTTACTGAGAATGTAGGCGCAAATGAGACCACTCAAGCCGCTTCCAATGATTATAATATCGTATGTTGTTTCCAATGTTTAGGGTAGTTTTAAGCTATTTTTTTTGTTGTATTTTTCAATTAACACTTTGTGGAGTTTAGCTACGCTGCTACTCCGTGGTTTAGTTTTTTGATAAAAAACATAAAACACATCTTACATTAGGTTGATTATCAGCTCATTTTCTTTTTGGATGAATGAAAGTCATCTATCTGATAATCAATCTAATATGATTTAGCTGCGCTATTACTGCGTGATCTACACAAAGTGTTGTTTAATGACAAAAATGATATTAGATGTTTTTTGTGTTAAGTCCAAGCGTTCAACAATCAATCCATATTCATTAGCAATGGCTTCAATATCTTTACCAGATAAGAAAGTCAAGGCTTCATTTTGTGTTTTATTGAAACCAAAAATTTGTGTAGAAAATTTCTCGGTCCAAACGGTTCCTTCATGACGATCTTTTAAATCAGAATCACCATCTCTTATAATTAACAAACCATTTTCATTAAGGTTGTCTAAGCACTTTCTAATCAATTGATTTTGGGCTTCCTTGGGAATGTAGTGCAGCATATCGCTAATAATGAAAACATCACTAGCTTCCAAAGGTTGTTGGGTAGCATCTGCGGCAGTAAATCGAAGTTGATCGTTCTTCAAAAAAGCTTCATTTGCAACCAGGATTTTTTCAGCATCATAATCAATTCCGTGAATCACTCTATCGGTAGAAAGTAGATGTAGCATATAAGCCATCATTCCATAACCACAACCAATATCTGTGATCCTTGCTTTTAAGGGTAATAATTCATGAAAAGGTTGATATTTGCCTTCTAAACGAACTTTTATTCGAGTATACCATTCTAAAATGGGTCCTTTGTAAATGTAGTTTTTAACTAAACGATCTTCAAAAAAGTCAACAGTTTCAACGGATGTTTTGATTTTTGCGTATTCTGTTTTGAAATATTTACTAATAGATTTAGTACGTTCGGAATAAGTGCTTCCCCAACTTAGATCATTGGGTTTAATTCGATCCAAAAACTTCATGGTTACGGTCGTTCCATGTACTAAAAAATCGTTCTTACGAATACAGTCTCCTGTCCCATGAAAAATAATGGGTAATATGTCCAAATTCAATTGCTCGGCAAGGTAGAAAGCGCCCTTTTTAAAGCGACTTATTTTGCCTGTTTTGGAACGAGTGCCTTCTGGAAAGACCATGATAGAGAAACCATCATCAACCAAAGCTTGTAAATGGTCAATGCCATTTTCTGCGCCTCCATCAGAAGGGTAAAAGTCTGCAAAACGGATGACTCGACCAAAAATAGGCGAATTCCAAACCCAATTATTGGTCATGATAATAATCTTGGGATGCAACATCAAAATCATCATAATATCCAAGAAAGATTGATGATTTGCAATGATTAAAGCAGGGCGATTAAGGCTTAGTTTTGCTCGATGAATATAGACCTTTTTTACATTAAACATCAAGTGGATTAGCGAAACCGAAAGGACTCTAATTAAGCGATGTAAAAGGGTCTTTTTGAGCTTTTTCTTGAAGGGGGTAAGGGTTAAAATAAAGGTCAATATAGTCAAGAACAAACAACCCGAAAGGAAGTGTGTATAGGCTATGAAGGTGGATAGAAAACTTAGTAAAGTGTAAGGCGGTAAACCTTTCTTTTTTCGATTGACAATTAAGGCGCCAAATATTAGAGGTTGTATGGTGAAGGTGATTATTAGAATAGAAAGAATCCCAATAATAGATAAGCTTGCAATCGAAAATAAAGCAGGGTGTTGTGCAAAAATCATGACGCCCATTCCACACATGGTTGTTAGGGCAGATAGAATAATGGAGGTTTTATAAGCAGGTAGAATACGCTCCCCATATTTGTATTCGTGTAATAACCCTTTGGTAACAAAGATGCTATAATCAATGCCTAATCCAAAAATAAAGGTGCAGATAATAATGTTGACTACATTAAATTTCAAGCCAAATAAAACCATCAAACCCAAGGTCCATTCCCAACTTAGTATAATTGGAAAAATCGTCAATAAAGCCAATTCTATTCGTCCAAAGGCAATTAGTAAAATAATAAAGACAATGATGAAGGACCAATTGACTAAGGTTCCAAAATCTGATTGTAAAGATTGCGCAAATTGATCGGCAATAAACTGCTTGTCAAAGATGGTAATGCCTGTTGTTTTTTCAAATAAGGGATAAACATTTTTCTTTTGAGCATCGTCTAATTTTACAATTGAAATGAAAGAATACTGCCCATTTTTGTTGGTACTGTATTCACTCAAAACCATGTCTTGTATGGGCTGAAGCTCTTTTAAATCAATGGGCTGGAATTCTTTTTCTAATAAGGCAATAAACTGATTAAAGGTGGTTTCTTTGAATTTCAACTCTGCTCCCTGCGTTTTCAAGGCTTCTCGAAGCCAAACTTTTCGTTCTGTCGTCCAAAAGCGATTCCATTGTTCAATTTTTTGAGCTTGTGCCTCTTTTGAAAGAATAAATTTGCTAACCGAAGTGTAATTTTGAATATTGCCTGCCTTCTTCAGTGCTTCAAGTTGCTTGGTCGCTGTTTCATTGCGTTTTAAGGCTTCTTCTAAATTACTAGCAGCAGAAACTACATAACTACTTTTGATTGCCTCACCGCCCATTTTTTGTAGGTTCTGATCAGCAATTTTTAAGGCAGGAGTCATGAAGTTGATGTTGTTCATATCATCTTCAAATTGTACCTTATTATAAAAGAACAAAAACAGAATCGTAGCGGAGAGGACAAATAGTTTAATCCACTTATTTTTATGAACAGGATAAGCTGCTAATTTGTCTAAAAAAGCTTCTTTTTTAGGCTCGCTAGAAGGAGCTGTTTTAGGCAAGAAATGAGGTAAAATTAACAAGGCAAATACCGCAGAGGATAAAACGGCTACGGCAGCAAAAACGCCCAAATCACGCATCGCTTCAGAAGACATATACAACAAGCACAGAAAGGCACTACTTGTTGTTAAACTACTCATAATCGTAGGCGTAGAAATGTCTTTAATAGTTTTGGTTACAGAACCATCTGCTCGGAAATGGGCAAAAACATGTAAGGAAAAATCAACGGTGATACCCAACAAAACAGCTCCAACCCCTAAGGAAATGGCAGAGATGCTTTCTTTGTATAAAACCAAGGCAGCCATGCCCATTGCTGCGCCTAAAACAACAGGAATGAAAATCAGAAAGGGCGTTGATAAGCGTTTGAAAAATAGAGCAATAAAAACAATTAAAGCAATTAAAGCCGCTCCGACGGTATAACTAATATCTGTCTTGATTTGCTGAGCATTGGCGACCGAAACGGCAATACTTCCAAAGTATTCTGCCTCAAATTTATTTTCAAATGTGGCCTTTGTTGCTGCAATTTTTTGGTCTATTTCTGTTAACAATAATTCATTCTTACCCGTAGCACCTGCATTCGTTTTTGGAGTAACAAAAAACAATAAATGCTTTTTGTCTTGTGTCATAATACGGCTATTGTACAAGGTATAATTGCCATCAATTTGGAAGTCCTGTAAATTTCGTAGCGGTATACTGGCTAGCCCCAAAGGGTCTTTTAGGATGTTCTTTTTCATCATAAAACCTGCTGGTGACAACAAGGTTTTATAAACAGATTTTAATGCTTTTTGAACTCCAACAGAATCTAGGCGACTTTCCAAATCTTTGTAATCATTTTGATCCAAAAATAAGGGCAAATGTTGATAAAATAAGTCATACAATTCCGTAATGGCACCATCTGAAAGAGTATAGCGAATTTCTTGAATTTTGCTAGAATCCAAGGCTTCTATCGTGGCAACTAAGCTGTCTGCAAAATCAATCAAGGCATCTGCGGCTGCTTCTTCTGTGCTATCGGAAAGAGAAAGATGAAAAATTAAATTATCAGAGAATTTTGTATTTTGATAAGCTTGATTTACTTTCTGAATATTGGCATCTAAAGGGATTACTTTAGAGATGTCTTCGTTGAGTTGAAGGCGTGTTCCTACCAAGCCTAAAGAAAGGATTAATAAAACACTGACTAAGGCGATTAAAAGTAATCTATGCTTTTGAAAGTAATGGTATAAAAAAAGAAAAATTGCGTCCATTTTAGGGGCTTAATACAAGCAAGTTTTGTGACTCTAAATAAAATCCAAACTGATTTTTTGCAAATCGAACAAATTTACAATTTATTGCTACTTAAACCAAACATTGTTGCTAATAGAAATCATTAGGTATTTATACGCAATTTATATAATTGAAGAATTAATGCTTTTAAGTTTCATTTGACACGGTTAATGTTTCACGTGTAACGTGCTAGTTGTGTTTTTTTTAATAAAATAAAAATTGATACCTATTGATGCTCTGAATTGTAGGAATAAATTTTAATTATTCTTTCATCTTTGTCTGCATTGTAAGATACAATAAGCCTATGGTTTCTTTTTTTAGAAAACTCTTAAAATTAGTGCTTTGACTTTTCTAAGACTAAGAGCATACTACGTTATTTAGCATCTTCAAATTTAACCTTTGTATGCCCTTTTAGTTTTAATGTTGCCGAAGGGTCGACATTTATTTTATTAGTAATAGTATTAATCGTTTTTCTTAGCGCTACATCAGAATAATATTGCAACAAAAAACCAGTTCTGACAGCATGATCTAATTTTCTTAGAGCGTAATATAGTTTGTTTTTCTGCTATTGGAGCCGAGTTTTCTTAATATCAAAGAGAGAGTCATTTTACCTGTTTTTATAGATAGTGCTACTCCTAACATATCGAGTAAAATCGAACAAAAGTAGAAAATGTTTCATAGGGCTAATTTCGGTTAAAAATAGGATAAAACTATTATAAAAGACTTCAATG
>CALDEP010000131.1 GCA_937942475.1 uncultured Aureispira sp. | reverse complement strand
AAGTTATAAAGGTTTTGGAAATATTTTTTTGATAATCAAGGAATGAAAATGTGAATTATGCGAGCATAATGAACGTTTTTAAGACGAAGAGTATCGGAAAAAGATGAAGAAAACGTTCTAAGTTATTTTTTACACGTTCCTAAGTACTAAAGTAATCTATTTTGAAGAGAAATTGAAGTCGAAGAAGACTTTAGAATTGCTAAACGAGTATTTGGTGCTTGTTCCGATTATTTGGAGGATTGGATGGATGAACAAATATCACTTTTCTTTGATAAGACCTCTTATCTTAAAAACTTTGCAAGCCTTTTTATGTTATAAAAATGCTTCTTTTAAAAAACAACTTATACCAAAATGCTCAAAATTGCCTTTTCTTCTATTTATAAATACGCCCTACCCGAAGGACATCGTTTTCCGATGTCAAAGTATGAACTGATTCCAGCACAATTAATACACCAAGGCATTATAGAAAAAGAGCAATTTTTTGAACCCAAATCTTTGGAAGAAGCTTGGATTTTGCGTACCCATTGTCCAGTTTATTGGCAGAGTTTGAAGGATCTTACGATTAGCCCCAAAGCGGCTCGAAAGATTGGTTTTCCTGTGAATAAAAATTTGATAGAACGAGGGCGAGTCATTACACAAGGCACGATTGACTGCGCTTTGTATGCCCAAGAATATGGCGTGGCAATGAATGTTGCAGGCGGAACCCATCATTCTTTTAGAGATAGAGGCGAAGGATTTTGTGTTTTGAACGACTTTGCCATTGCCTCTAATTATTTGTTGGATAATAACTTAGCAAAACAAATTTTAATTATTGACTTAGACGTGCATCAAGGAAATGGGACTGCCAAGCTTTTTGAGCAAGAATCAAGGGTGTTTACCTTCTCCATGCATGGCGCTAAAAACTACCCCTTACAAAAAGAAAATTCAGATTTAGACATTCCTTTAGTAGATGGCTTGGAAGATGCCCCTTATTTAGATTTGGTACGAGCCTATGTGCCTCAATTATTAAGAGAAGTACGACCCGATTTTATTTTTTACTTGTCGGGCGTAGATGTTTTGGCCTCCGATAAATTGGGGCGCTTGGGCATGAGTCTTGAAGGTTGCCGAATGCGAGATCAATTGGTTTTTGAGTTTTGCAAAGCGGCTAACGTTCCTGTAGCTGTTAGTATGGGAGGCGGTTATTCGCCTAAATTAGCGGATATTGTAGATGCCCATTGCAATACTTTTAGAATGGCGCAGGAGGTGTTTTTTGATTAAAATATACCACTAACAAACCATTTGATTTGATCTATAAAAGCTAAGAACAAAAGCGGTTTAAAAATGATTGGAAAGATGAATCCCCAAACCGAACCCCAATAATGCGCATCGTGTCCAACATTATCATTTGCCTGCTTGCTCTTATAAGCAGAATAAGCTAAATACAGTGCCCCAAAAATAAAGGAAGGAATTCCTATAGGAATAAAAATGATTCCAATTTCTCCTGTTGGATGTAATAAAATAGTAGCAAAAACAATACTAGAGACCGCTCCTGAAGCACCTAAGGCATTATAAGAAGAATCATGACGATGTTTATAAAAAGAATAAACAGAAGACATGACCAAGCCCGAAAGGTATAAGGTCAGGTACAAAATAGGCCCCATCAAAGGTCCAAAATAATAGGTACTCTTAAAGGCTATTTCCAACTGCCCACCAAACATATACAAGACAAAACAGTTAAAACCAAGATGCATCCAATCTTTATGAATCAATCCATGACTAAAAAAACGATACCATTGGTTGTATTGATCAATCGCAGCAGCATTGAACAACATTTGGCGTTTTTCATCAGAATTTTCCATATATCGGTAAGACGTATATACTGTGATTGCCAAAATTAAATAGGTCAATGGGGCGTCGTATAGACTAGGTTCATTACTTAATTGTAAAAACAAACTATTCATGGGTCTTAATTATTTTAAGGGTGAATGTGTAAGATGTCAGCCGCTTTGAAAGAGGGCTACTTACTTCTTCAAACCAAATATTTTCTTATTTTTTGATGGCACTAATAATATGATCATTGAGAATATCGCTTTCAATTTCACCATCTTTCAATCGAATAATTCGATGGGCATGCTCTGCAATATCGGGCTCATGCGTTACTAAAATAACGGTATTTCCATTGTTGTGAATTTCTTCAAACAAAGCCATAATTTCAATCGAAGTTTTGGAATCTAAATTTCCAGTAGGCTCATCTGCCAAAATAATCGAAGGATCATTCACCAAAGCTCTAGCAACCGCCACCCTTTGACGTTGTCCACCTGACAATTCATTGGGTTTGTGATCGACTCGATCTCCCAAGCCTACTGATTCTAAAACCTTCTGTGCTTTTGCCAATCGAGTTGATTTTTTCATTCCAGAATAGACCAAAGGCAAGGCAACGTTTTCTAAGGAAGATAATCTAGGAATTAAATTAAACGTCTGAAAGACAAAACCAATTTCTTTGTTTCGAATCTCCGCCAATTCGTCATCGACCAAGAGAGAAACATTCTGATCGTTTAGCAAATAAACGCCAGAAGTTGGCGTATCCAAACAGCCCAACATGTTCATCAAGGTTGATTTACCAGAACCAGAAGGTCCCATTAAAGCAACATATTCATTTCGCTTAATATTCAAGGTAACCCCTCTAAGTGCATGCACTGTTTGTTCCCCCATTTGGTAACTCTTCTTGACATCTTGGATGTCTATCACTCGTTGCATATTATTATTGTTTTGGTACAAATTCTAAAGAAACAGAGTTGATGCAATAGCGAACACCAGTAGGTGGAGGACCATCATTAAAAATATGTCCTAAGTGGCTATTACAAGCCGAGCAAACCAACTCTACCCGTCTCATTCCATGAGTATTGTCTACCTTTTGTGTAATCTTTGCGGTCTCTAACTCGCCCCAAAAAGAAGGCCAGCCACAACCAGAATGATACTTATTGGTCGAGTCAAACAAAGGCGTTTTACAAGCATTGCACAAGTAAGTTCCTTCTGCATCTGTTTCGTAATGTTCGCCTGTAAAAGCTCGTTCTGTAGCCGCTTGTCTCAAAACCTTATATTCTAAGTCAGAAAGTTGCGCTTTCCATTCTGCCTCTGTTTTTTCTATCTTTTTCATGCTTTGTTGTTTTATTGATTCTTTTGCTTATAATAAATATTATAACAACAAAAAGTAATAATCGTTCTAGTCTTAACATAGATATAAGAATTGTTATCAAACTATATCCAAGCTAGTAAATAGTATCGCCCAATAAATATACAATTGTATATTTATATATTGGTTACAAAATCGACAAAAACAATGGAACAACTAGACGAACACCTTAGTGGTGCAACTAAATATTCTCCACCAAGCTTTATACAGATAGGATCTACCTTCTTCATTTACCTTCTTATTCTCACGGTAAGTCTTATTAGCCATTATGCTGCTTTTGAATCTTTTGGCTTATTTGATTTTTTGTATCAACATCAAAGAGATTCTGAGATTCCAAGCTATGATATTACCGTGTTTTTAGCCCTATATTTTATCTTTGTTATTTCTAATTATTACCTACAAGGTCGATTATATAATTTATTGGGTCAATCTGTACTTCAAACGACTCTAATTCCCATGCTATTTTGGGGAACAATCATAGGAATTGCCTTTCTATACGATCCCTATCAAGGCATCCCCTTTCCAAATTTATTCGTACCTTTTTTGCGCATCAGTACTGCATTAATTTTGTATGGTCTATTTTCTTTTATTATCGCCCTTTATTTCAAACACCAGAACAAAACTAAATACTATGCTGCCCTATTTGCCCATTGGCTTTTATGCTTTTTCGTCTTTTCGTTTTTACCTTAGGCAATTGATATTAGTGTCCTTCTTTTTTTGTGGTGCAATAGTTAATTCTTTTAATATTAACACCATAGACTAAACAAATCTGCTCTAAAAGCATTAATTTTGTACAGCATCTCTATTCAATTTAAATCATTTCAATGAAAATTACATCTGCGTTAAGCATTTCCTTTTTGCTATTCATATTAATAACAGCTTGCGAAAAAGAATTCACTCCAGAAACCACCTATGATGGTCCCGAAATGGTCGTTGAAGGATATATCACCAAAGGATCAGGTGCTCTGCCGCCCTATGTGATTCTAACCAAGAGTATTGAATATTCTTCTAGTATCGGCAGTGATATTTTGACAGATATCTTTATTCATAATGCCGAAGTTAGTATTTCTGATGGTAATAATAAAGTCCAATTACAAGAACTCTGCGTGAGTGATTTGCAAGCCTTGCCCCCAGTTTTGAGAGATGCGATTCTTCAAGCCATTGGGATTCCCAATATTAATTTGGATTCTACAGGCTTTGATGTTTGTATTTACACCGACCTTTTAGGCATTGTTGGTTTAGGAATTGACGTTCGAGAAGGCGGAACCTACGACTTGGAAATCATAGCCGATGATTTTGATACCGTCACAGCAACAACAACGATTCCTTATGGCGTCCTCATAGATTCCCTAAGTTATAGAAATCATCCAAGTTACCCTGCCAACGACTCTTTGGTAGAAGTGGTTGCTCATTTTAGAGACCCTATTGGTCCTAATTATTACAGAAGTTTCTCTCAACGCAATGAGGAGTCTTTCTATCCATCTAGCACACAAGGAACCAATGGTTCGGTTAGTAATGATAAGATTTTTGAAGGACAAGCCTTTAGTTTTTCGGTCATTCGAGGGCAGGATCCTTTCAGCGACTTTGACTTTAATACCTTTGGTTATTTTTGGAGAGGCGATCAAGTCACCTTTCGTGCTTCCAATCTTGATTACTCCCATTTTCGATTTTGGCAAACCTTGGAATACAATACAGGCTCACAAGGTCCTTTTGGAACTTATACCCGTATTGAGTCCAATATCAAAGGTGGTTTAGGCATTTGGGGGGGTAGTTCTTATAATGAGTATACCTTGGATATTCCTGAATAAGAGTAATAAGGAAGGAGAAATAATGTAAAAGCTTCTATAAAATCCTTAATTTTGTGGCTACAAAACTCAAGGGAATGAAATGCTACTTAATTCTATTCATACTATACCTTACACAACCAATTTACAGTCAACAAGATAGTACTATCTTGACCGATCATAGCGATACCATTGTCTTAGAAAAAAGCCGATTGCCAGCCTTTGGTTTAGGGCATAATACGACCTCTTTGGGAGAGGCTGAACTAAAAAAGTACAGCAGTCGAAATTTGGCGCAAGTACTTCAATTAGAAAGCACTTTTTTTGTTAAAAACTATGGTCCTAGCGGGATTAGCAGCCTTTCTGGGCGTGGTGGTGGCGCCAGTCATACCGCTGTTTTGTGGGAAGGGTTTAACATTCAAAGCCCTATGTTGGGGCAGGCTGATATTTCTTTGTTGCCAACTATTTTTGTTGATTATGTTGACATTCAATATGGTGGAGAATCTGCCTTATTTGGCAACAGTTCTATTGGTGGCGCTTTGCATTTGGGAACAAAATCTAAGTTTGGAAAAGGTTGGCATTTCGAAGGAAATGTACATGGAGGTAGTTTTGAAGACTTTGGGCAACAGTTAAAATTAACCTACAGCAACGCTTGGTATTCAGGCAGCGTGCGTTCTTTTTATCATAATGCCAAAAATAATTATCTCTTTAAAGACATTAATGCCTTTGGTTTTCCCAAACCCATCAAAGAACAAACCAATGCTCGTTTGCAGCAATGGGGGCTTTTGCAAGAGCATAACTTCAAAGTAAAAAAACATCAATTTGGGCTCAAAGCTTGGTATCAAGATAGCAAACGCCAAATCCCTCCGCCTCTATTATTAAGTACTAGCAATGATTTTCAAAAAGATGCATCACTTCGTCTAGTAGCGCATTGGAAAACCTATTTTGGGGCACAAATTTGGAAAGCACGTTCGGCACTTTTTTTAGAATCCTTACACTTTCAAAACGATGCCGTTAATTCGCTCAGTAAAATTCTAAGTTCCATTACAGAAGTTGAAAATAAATGGTATTTAAACGATTATCATCATTTTAATTTTGGTCTCAATTACAGCTTTTTTAAAGCCGTTTCTGGAGGCTATGCCCAAGATCCACAACAACATCGTTTGTCTCTTTTTGCCGCTTATAAATTAGCCAGCCCTCAAAAAAAATGGAGCGGCACTTTTTCTATCAGAGAAGAATTGGTCAATGGAAAATTCATCACTCCTGCTGCTTCTTTGGGTGCTGTATGGAAATTCTACGAGCAGTTTCAACTCAATCTACACCTATCCCACAATTATCGCCTACCAACCTTTAATGATCTCTATTGGAATACTTTAGGGAATAGTAATCTAAAGCCTGAATACAGCTGGAACAGTGAATTGGGCATTAGCCTCCCTTTCTTATTCAAAAAATATAGTATAAAAACAAGCCTAACTGGCTTTTGTAATTTAATTAACGACTGGATTCTATGGTCGCCCAATACGGCTGGTTTATGGCGTCCAAGCAATGTAGAACAGGTTTGGGCTAGAGGTTTGGAAGTCAATCTTCAAGGAAAGGTGAAATGGAAAAAATGGCAATTAAACACAGGGCTAAATTATGCCTTCACCAAAAGTACTCGAACCAAAGGTTCAGAACAATCTACGATTGGCAAACAGCTCATTTATACGCCTGAACACAATGCCAATGCTCAGGTACAAATTCAGTTCCACCAAACTAGTTTGTTGTATCAACACAGCTTAACTTCGCTACGTTATGTTGATAATCTCAATACAGAAATCTTGCCTTTGTTTCATGTCGGCCATCTTCGTTTGAGTCAAACGGTCAATTTCAAAAAAGCAGTGGCTAGTTTTTATATTCAAATCAACAATTTATTTGGGGAAGATTATCAAGTGGTTAGCAATCGGGCGATGCCTTGGCAGCAAGTTGAATTGGGTATTGGCTTGCGTTTGTGAGGAGGAGTGTTAATTCCTATTCAAAGCCTTTTGCTATAACAGCCTCTACAAGCTTGCCTTGAGGCGTAAAATTCAAATTTTCATACGCTTTATTTTCCACATAATCGCCTCTCAATTCCCAAATATGAACCCCTGCAAACCACTTTTTCTTCCAAACCGTATTAAAAAAAGCTCCATAACAATTGGCTTGCGTTTCAGCAGAAAAAAAACGGTCTAGATTAGCACTTTGAATCCATTCCCAAGGCTTAATGGCACTATCGGCGGTACTTTTATAGCCCATTTCGGTAAAAAGAACCTTTCGTTTGTATTTTTTATGAATGGTCTCTATATTAAGCAAATGCTTTTTCCAACCTTTTGAAATTTGTTCGACACTTGGGTAGTTGTTTTCTACCAAAGGAAAATAGGCTTGAATGCCAATAAAATCTAATTTATCCCAAAAAGTTATTTTTTCAAACTCATTGTACCAATTGGCGGCATAAGTTATTTCTCCAGAATAAATAGCTCGAACTTCTCCTATAAGACCTTCCCAGAAAGAGGATTTTTCAGCTGTTAATAGGGAGAATTCTGTACCAATACAAAACATTTCCGCCTTGGTTTGTTCTGCTATTTTTGCATAACGTAAGATAAAATCTCGATAACTCTCTTTCCACAATTGCCAGTCCTCTTCATTTTTTGGAAAAATGTCAGAACGCCACTTTCCCTCTTCAGGATAATCGATCCAAACATGTGGCTTGAAAAAGACTTTAAAACCAGCCGTATGCGCTGCCTCTATGCGTTTTACCCAATTAGAATCGCTTCTTAATGTACGCAAACTATCTCCATAATGATGTTCTACAATAGGACTAGTACAGTTTTCTTGACTGCCCCAAGGGACTAAAGTAATCCACTCAAAATTATGTTGACTTAAAGACGCATAATTTGCTGAATCAATGAGACCAAAGACATGCGCTCCCTTTTGCTTTTCATCCACTTCTATTAAATCAGGTATTTCTATTTCTGTATTTAACTGACTCTCAAAATTCTTCTTAAAAATATCCCATTGTGAAAAAATAAAAAAGAATAATCCAAAAGGCAAAACGATTGAAAAAGTAAAACGACGAATGGTATTATTTTTCATTTTTAATTCTTGCTTGTAAGTAGATGGACAAAATTAGTAGCTTAAAAATTGGCGTATATTTTTTTTGCTAACGACTTGTAAAACGTAGCTTTAGCGGGCTAAAGCGAGGCTTTTCAAGGAAGATAGCGGACAAAAGATGCCCAATTTAATGTTAATTACTTTTGTCCATCTACTTAAGCTGTATCTATGCAGTTCGAAAGGTAAATTTCACTTCTCCTTAAATATTAGGACTAGACAATAAAATGATTAAAAAATGGCTTTCTTTTTAGAATTATAATTTACCATTTTCTCCATTTTTCTGTTAAATCTTCATTTTTATCATTAAAACCTTTTTCTACAGCTGTTAGATTCATTAATTGAGCTATACAATCTCTTTGGTATGTTTCTATTAGCTCATGATAACAATCTTTATTCAGTAGATTTAACATTTTAACTGTTTTTTCTACAGCAAATAATCCTTCTTCTCTTATTGTAGCGCACTCTATTTCTCTTAGGTAGAAATCTATGATTTTCATACTTTTTTTGACATCCTTTTTAGTATAAGAGGTTGTACTGGATAAGTAATCCATCATACTGTCTTCTAAACTGTCATAAAGCTTTTTGATTTCTGTATTTTTGATCAAATTCATATTTAAAACTATTATTTTAGGATAAGTTTTGTCTTGACGATACCCAAATACTATACAAAAAAGTTCCTCAAAAGAACAATGCTCTTGAGGGACTCTATCCTAGATTACACCAAGCTCTTATTTACAAAGAATTCGACAAGAAAGCTTTTTTTTACACAATAAGATCCTCTTTTTTATAAGGACCTTTCAATAAAACCATACTACCAATTACGCAAATCATACTTAGAAGTAATTTGTAATTCATAGAATTATTCGACCAACTTAGGTCATTATAATCTAATGATATTAAATTATTCATTATCATTAGCGAGGCTAAAAATATTAGACTAAATCTAAATTTGTTCATGTATAAATTAATTTAGGTTGAGGCAAGTATATCATTCAAAAAAAGTCCCTCAAAAGAACAATGCTCTTGAGGGACTCTATTTTATATTAGACCAAGTTCTTATTTACAAAGAATTCGGCAAGAAAGCTTTATTTTTACGCAACGAAATCTTAACATACTGCTTAGCAGGCAATTTCAAGTTTTTAGCATTTGCTTTTTCTGCTTGAATAGACGTTTTGATCTGCGCCAAAGAATACTCTTTAGAACCAGCCTTGTAAACGCCAACCAAACGATTTAGCACATCTCCCATCACAGCAGAAAAGTCTTCTGCAGCAATCATATCTGCGGCACCATCAATTTCCTCTACCGTATGACAAACAACATCTAAAACGATTTCTCTTCTCTTGATTTTGTTTTGAACATCTTGAGGAAGATTTGTCCACCAATATTGTAAGGTTTTAATATTATCATTGGTCACATTCTTCTCTCTAAGAAAGATGTCGGCTGTAAATTCTTGCAATTTAACAGGCACTTGCTTTACCAAACGAATGTTGGTTGCATGTTCTCCTTCTTGTGGATTTTTTTGACCATCAATCAAAGTGGTGCTAACCGTATATTTCATTTCTGTTTGTGCACCAATGATTTGCTCCAAAGTTTCGCCTGTTTTTTCTATTTGCGAATCATTTAAGCTAGGATTGATATCTTTTTTGTCGTTGGTACGAATATTAGAAACCACTTCGATGTCAATTTCGTTCGACTTAATTTTAGATTGCAAAGGTTCTGGCAAACTATCCCACCAAGATTCTAACTCTTTGACATTCGCATCAGACAGTTTGGCTTGCTTTTGGTCATTTTTAACCCGAACCAGACGAATTTCGTGTTCTTGGAGAGGAACAGAAATAGTCATTTCTTCATCAGTAGTACTAGCTAATGGCGTGTTTTCAATTACTGTATTATCATTATTGACAACACTATTATCATCAGCAGCAACAACTTGTGTCGTATCATTTGTACAGCCAATTAGCAAGCTTGCTAAGAAGAAAGTTAAAATGATGTTATATATAAGTGTGTTCTTCATAATTTCTTATTAATAGTTATCAATAATACAGCAAAAATATTGCCAAAATCACTATTTCTTTAACAAGCTTTTAACAGCATTGGCTGGATGGATTAACGCTCCTGTAACTTTAGTGTTACGTGTTTCTAGCCCTGTTTGTTTCAAAATCTTATAAGCTTGTTGTGTTGTCAACTTAGGTTGAATAGATTTCATCAGCCCCAAAAGCCCTGCTACATAAGGCGTTGCCATTGAAGTTCCGTTAAAATATTCGTATTTATTATTTGGAATCGTTGAGTAAATATCTACTCCAGGAGCTGCAATTCCCATTTTCAGACCACTAACGTCGTTACTAAACACCGCCTTATCCAAATCTGGTGCTAAAGCAGCAACCGTAATCACTCCATCTACAGAAGCAGGAGCACGTTTTCTTGCATCAATGTTTTCATTTCCAGCAGCAACGACTACAATACCTCCTTTCTTGTTAGCGTATTGAACCGCTTGCTTGTAAGCACGTTGTGATTGTGCCGTAGAAGGTCCTCCAAGCGACATGGACAAAACATCTGCGCCATTATCCGCCGCTAACAACATTCCATTAATAATGGTGCGTTGTGTTGTATTTCCATATTTTCCAAACACTTTCACGCTGGTTACTTCTACAAAATCACTGGTTGGAGAAAAAGAAGCGATTCCAATGCCATTATTAGAAACAGCCGCAGCAATTCCTGCACAATGTGTTCCATGTCCATGAGGATCTGTATTGTGCTCGTCAGAGATAGACACAAAATTGGTATTCAAATCTTCGTGTTTATAATCTACTCCTGTATCAATAATCGCAATTTTTGCTTTTTTCTTAGGTTTTACTTTTTCAGTAGCCAACAGTTGATACAAGGCTTCTACTTCCATCGCATCATGTCCCCAAACTTTTCCCAAGTCAGGATCATTTGCCGTGTAACGTTTTTTGCGAGTTGGCGTGTTTTTACTGACCGTTTCTGCTGGATCTAAAGACAACACTTCATTGGCTTCAATGTGATCAATTAAGTTACTTGCTTTGAAATCGGCTACAATAGCATCGTAATTTGCCATTTGCTCTGTTGGGATATTCACTGCATAATAATCATCTAAATCTGTACTAGCGCCATCTTTTAAAGCAAAAGCAGGTTCTAATTTTAGCTCGTATTTATCAATGATGTTTTGTAATTCTGACAATTGATGCCCATTACTTACTTCTACCAACAACTCACTATCTGGATCTAAACCATCTATATTAGAAGACGTTTGCACGGTATTGACAGTCGATTCTGTATTTGCAAACGGAAACCAATCAATTCCTTTCACGCCACAATAATAGCCCACGGTCATTAAAATTAACATTGGGATAAAAATTACTTTGCTACTACTAAAGGTATTTAAGAAAAAACCTGCGCCAAAAAGAAAGGCAAGATTCATCGTCAAAGTAGACCAAGAAACAACGCCAGGCATAAACAAAGCTGTTCCTAAATAAAGTCCAAAAGAACCTAAAAATAATTTCCCAAAAACACCTCGTAACTCTTTATTGTCCTTAAACAGGAACCAAAGAGAGAGTGAGATAAAGGAAGCTAAAAATATAATTAATGTGAGCATAATTATCGGGTTGTGTTGTGTGTTCTCTTATTAATGCCTTTTTTATTAAAAGGTTACCTTTTTGTTAATGCATTCTTACATGATATTAAACCCCAAAACTTTTATAGTAGTTCCCCACATGAAAATGGAAATTCCTCCTGCCGTTTTTTCAGCATCTATCTCAATTTGTAAACCTTCCTTTTGCAAGGCTTTAGGCATCTCCTGTGGCTTCCACTTATTTCCGTCTGTATCTATAATTCCCCAAAACCCACCAGATAAACTTTGATGCTTTACTGTTCCTTTAATTTTCATGGACTGTTTTATTTGTTTGAATGTGCTGATTTGTTTATACTAATAATAACGTATATTTGTCGCAAATAGATTGCTCGAAACATTAATTTTTCATCTTTTTCTACAAAAAGAAACCAAAATCCGACAAAAACGCACTAAACATGACCGACATTTCAGATTTAGAATTAGAAATATTACAACAAATCAATGAACATAGAGCAACATTGAGCTTAGCGCCACTGACTTTTCATCCTTCGATACAAGCCGCTAGCTTTCAACATTCTACCAATATGGCAAAAGAGCTGGTTCCATTTGGGCATGAGGGTTTTTCAGATCGTGCGAATGTTTTGGTTAAAGACCTCAAAGGTTCTTCTGCAGCAGAGAATGTTGCCATGGGGCAAAAAACAGCAGAGGAAGTCGTGCAAGGTTGGCTAAATAGTGTTGGGCATCGCAATAATATTGAAGGAGATTTTAATTTAACAGGTATTTCTGTGGTCAAAAATCAGCAAGGCGAGCATATCTTCACACAACTTTTTATCAAAGCACTAGAGCCTAGCGCAAATCCAAGTGTCGCCCCTAAAGAAGAAACCGCAGAAGTAAATCTAAATTATGCTATTTTTAAGCTCATTAACAAACACAGAGCGGGTCAATATTTGTCTCCTCTTCAAATAAACCCACACATTCAAGTTCTTGCCACACAACATGCACAAGACATGGCTGCTGGAAAAACGCCTTTTGGGCATCAAGGTTTTGAGGAACGTGCAAAAGTATTATTAAGCAAATTACAGGGCTCTAGTGTTGTTGAAAACGTAGCTTCTGGGCAAGAAAATGCGCCTTCTATTGTTAATAGTTGGTTGGACAGCAATAGTCATCGCAATAATATTGAAGGGGATTTTAATCTAACAGGCATTGGTATAGCTAAAAGTGAAAATCAAAAAATGTTCTATTGTCAAATCTTGATAAAAAAATAAAAGCCACTCAATTTGAGTAGCTTTATTTTAGGCTTTAGTCTATTTGTTTGTGTTTTTCACTCTTATATAAGGTGGGTAACCTAGGAACTTTCAGCACGTAAGTGCAAGGAATATTTTGTGTTTGTTGCTCCTTTATGTAAGCGTATTAACTTATGTTACCGCTAGGTTAAAAAAAAAATAATAAAATTCCTAATACAGCAATTCCCAAGGCATATATCTGGTACCTCTTTTGTCTCTTTTTATAATTAAAAATCAATTGTTCTATGTCTTCCTTTCTTCCTAGTGCCAAAGAAAGATTGCTAGGATCTTCGGGGTCATAAATAAAGTTCAAATACTTCCCTTTGAAATCAGTATCCAAATTAAAAGCCCTCAATCTATCTTCAAAAGGCGCAAACCAATTGTACATAAAGGCTTCTTTTTTATAATAAAGTCCATTCACTTCATAAGTAACAGGAAATTGTAACTGATACCTTCTCGTTTCAAGCATACCCAATTCCATATGATTAAAATGTTCAATAGAAATGATATCATCAGACAATACAATGGGCTCTAAATCTGGCAATTCAATACTCAAAGGTTTCCAATCTTCTCTAGTCGTATAATATCCAATATTACTTTTTAGCAACATATCTAAGTACAGCAAACTATTCACAGCAGCAAGCACAAGGAATGATGCCACCACCTGTAAATCAGACCAAAGGATAAGTGCATAAACAAATGGGAAGAAGGCAATTAGCGCATAAAACCATTTTTCTATAGAACCTGTTTTTTCTTTTCCTCCTATAGTTCTTGATAATATTACTATATAAATTATCATGCCTACTATGATTCCAAACAGGGCTAATCGTCCTTGTTTCATTGTTATTAAAACAAAAGGAAGAAGTATGGTAGCAGTAAAAACTATGGTTGCTACAAGCGTAAAAATTTTATTAGCCCTACTAGGATCGTATATTCTAGGAAGAAGTATTGGTACTAATATACAAATTGCGAGAAACAGCAAAGCAGCATCTAAATAGAACAAACTTCCTGTTGTATCTCCTCCAAGTGCAAGGACTACACATCCTGCCAAGGCAGCCAATACCAGTGTACCAAAAATAGAGCGAATCGTTTTTCCTAAATCTTTCATAATTAAAGTATTGAGTCTACAACTAATTCTTCTTCCTCCTCCTCTTCGTCATCTTCCAGTATTTCATTCGTTTGAGAGACCAAATAACCGCCGAATAGAATCAAAACTCCTGCAATTAATAAACTAAAAGAAGAACTATTTCCTTCTAACAAAATACCAATCAATGCCGTGAATAAAGGCGTTGTGTAGATATAAGTACTTACAATAGAAGCATCTAAGACTCGGAGTGCAAAGGTATTTAATAAAAAAGTGATGAAGGTAATACAGATTAAAATAAAGCCTAATGCAATCCAAGCCTCTGAATTAAATTCGCCCCATTCTATTTGGGTTAAACCCCAGCCCCAGATTGGAAATAAATAGAGCATTCCAAAAGTAAATAACCATCTTAGGATCGTCAATGGATGGTATTTTAATAATAAAGGACGAATTAAGGTTAGATAAATGGCGTAAGAACCTGCACTGGCTCCAACCATAATGTTCCCCAACAGAGGGTTTTCTGCCTCGGTTGCCAAACCCGTATCTCCCCAAATCAAAAAGACACCGCCCAAAGAAGCAACCAAAACGCCTACTAATTTGCCGACTTCTATCTCTCCCCTAGCGATAATGGCAAACAAAATTAAAAACAGTGGCGAGGTTAAGGTCAATAAAGAAGCATTGATTGGAGTAGTCAGTGCCAAGCCGCCAAAAAATAAAACATTACTAATGGTAATCCCAAATAAGGAACAAGCCGCTAATAAAAATAGATCTCGCCCATCTACTTTTTCTCGAACACTAATAAACTGAGCTGTTCCAAATATTAAAGCAGCAAAAATTGCTCGCAATAAGGTTAACTCAAAAGGAGAAATATAATTGGAAGCATCGTTGGCGACAGTATAACTGCCTGCGTATAGCAAGGATTCTAAGATGAGAAAAAAATGGGCTAGATATTCTTTTTTCATTGAATGTGTTTTTATTGTATTGTACCTAGAGCAGGTTGGGGATTTCTAATTTTCGATGAAGATAGACTTTTTTGATTATTGGAGTCACATTTTATAAAAAAATAGCTTAGAATGAGCTTAAATCAATTACTTTAAAAGTTTAGTTTGCACCGACTTACGCTTACAATCAGATTGGATACAAAAACAAAAGCCAAACCATCTCCCTACAAGATAGTTTGGCAAAAGCAATAGCTAAAGAATTATTTAGCTGTATCATTTGTACTACTAGTAATAACGCTGTATGATAAAAAAGTTACGGAAGAATTATTTTTTTACTAACTTTACCACAGAGTAGGTTTAAGTTTTGGTTCGTTAAAACCTGCTCTTATTGAAATAATTTAAAATTAAGAAGACATTGAGTGATAATAAAGAGGAAGAACTGGAATCAGGAAAATTATTGGTAGCGGAACCTTTTTTGATGGACCCGAACTTCAAAAGAGGTGTTATCTTGTTGTGTGATCATCAAGAGGAGGGCTCTTTTGGCTTTATTTTAAATAAGCCAATTGAAATGAATATCAGTGATTTAATTTCGAGCTTCCCTGAATTCAAATCAGAGGTCTATTATGGCGGTCCCGTCCAAACAGATACCATCCATTATTTACATACCAAAGGTAGTTTGTTGCCCAATAGTGTCAAAGTTCTTTCGGGAGTTTATTGGGGCGGCGATTTTGACCAGCTCAAATCATTCATTGAACTAGGAAAAATACAACCAGAAGACATTCGTTTCTTTGTTGGATACGCTGGATGGTCGCCTGGTCAACTCCATGAAGAACGCAAACTTCTATCTTGGATGACCGCAGATGGGCATTTTGATTATATTTTTGGAGACAACAAAGAACTTTGGAAAAACGTCCTAGAAGAACAAGGAGGGGTTTACAGTGTCATTGCTCAAATTCCTACTCCAATCCTGAACTAACTAAGCGAGTGAGGTATAAAAGATTAAAACCATAAAAAGCTATTTTGACAGGGAGTCAAAATAGCTTTTATTTTTAGTGGTCGAGAAGCAGGACTTTTTCTCTATTTAAATTTTAGAGTGGATCTAAATTTTATTTTTTATCAAAACAATAAAATTTAAACAACTCTCTAGCGTGGTAATGGAAAATCTCTCATGACTAAATAATTTTTTGTGTGAAATTTAATTATTATCTCTATATTAAGAAAGCGTTAAATCTTCCTTAATATAAAATTACAAAAAATTAACGACTCTTTTATTATCTTAACTTTATTTTGTCTATGAGATATTAAATATTCAGAAAAGAGCTTATTAAAAAAAAATAGCCCCCTCCAAAAAAAAGGAGGCAGCTATTTAAATTATGGTTATGGTTAAATATTTAATCCAATGATTCTATCTAACGGCTATCGGATAATTCGTTCCACTATAATTAACAGATCCTGAACTATTTGGCAATCCATTGCGAACTTGCATGATACCAGCTACATGTGGTGTTGCCATAGAGGTTCCGCTTAACGTTGCGTAACCACCATTCAAATAAGTAGAGTAAACACTACTTCCTGTTGCAATAAAATCACATGGAGCTACTCCGTAATTTGAGAACGAAGACCAACTTCTAGAACAAGTCATAGAAGCAATGGTAACTACATTTGTTGCATTGACACAAGCTGGTTGATAATAATTTGCATTGGAAGCATCATTCCCAGCTGCTACAGCAGTACGTGTCCCTGCATTGCTAAGGCTTGTTAGAATAGATCGATAAGAAGACCCCGTTGAACAATTGTTTCCGTAGTATCCTCCCAAAGACATATTCACAACATCGCCTGCAAGATCATTGCTAGCAACATGATTCAAACCACTTAGAATAGTACTAGTAGAACTTCCTCCAGAACATCCAAAGATTCTTACCGCTACTACTGGCGCACCTGCCGCTACTCCAATCACTCCAATCGAATTATTACGAGCTGCCGCTGTTCCTGCAACATGCGTACCATGTCCATGACAATCATCTGCTGTTCCTCCAACAAAAGAAGCAGAGTAAGACGTTTGTACATTCAAATCAGGGTGATCCAAATCAATCCCAGTATCTACAATCCAAATCCATCTAGCAGTTCCAGCATTCGCAGCTCCCCCTGCTCTAGTGATTCCACATGGTGTTGTTTGTGCTCTTGCACCGCTATTATCTACGCTCTCTACCTTAAAATCAGGTACTGATGCTTCACGATCATATTCTAGCGAAGCAATTTTATTGCTCTTCGATAATTTTTCATATTCTGCATCTGTTAAGGTTATTGCAAAACCAGACATAGCAGCGGTATAATAGGCTAATACCTTATTGGTATTAATTTCATGACTGATCAAAAAATCATTTAATTGATTGATGACAATTACTGATTTTTCTTTCATAAACTGGCTCTTTGCTTCTCGATCTGTAAATGGCGCAGTAGCATAAGAAATTGCTGGAGCAACAGCAGCATCTTTCATAATAACAATGTACTGATTTGCGATAATTTTCCCTTCATTACTAACAGGGCTAACTACTTCATCAGATGAATCTTCTGCTTGCTTTGGTATATCTTTATTACAAGATGCAAGCATTAACAAAAAGACCGTGGAAACAGCAAATAACTTTACTAAAGTAACTTTTTTCATAATTTTGTGTGTTAAATTGTGTGAAAAGATTAATTAAGTTTAAATGTTTAGTATTGGATTAAAACACTAAAAAAAAGATAGATATTTTTAAAAAAGAACATAGATAGCCTGTCCTTGATTCTGTGAACCAAGAAAATAAGGCAAATTATAATTTGCAAACATTAAAAATCACTTCAGTTTGTCCGCTTACTTTTTCTCAAAAGTAGTACAGACCTTTTTATGCCTAATCCTCAATTTAAGATCAAGTATAGACATACCGCTCCCTCCTTAAAAAACTACTTATAGCTTTTTTAGAGGAGTAAGAAGCTCCTTCTTCTAAAATGACTTTAGATTCGTTTCCGTATTTTTTAATTGTGTTTAGTAAGTTCTATTTAGATTGAACTTGCTCTTTATTGAAAAAGAGTTTAGATAATATTTATAAAACTAGCATTTTGTTTTTTCTCAAAACAGATGATTATTTTGCAAAAAACATTAGATGTCGTTTTTCTCCTTGTGTATTAGTTATATCACAATATATATACAATAAAACAAAAATACTAATTTTTTAATTATTTAAATTTAAATAATTAAAAAATTAGTATTTTTGACAACTTATTGAGCATAAGCTCTCTGGGGCACGCCCCTATCATTCTCATCTTATTTCTTCGGCTTTGACTTTGACCAATAGGTTGTGTCTGGCAAAACCAATGCTTTTTGATGTGCGTCAGTGTAGGTATTAATAATATTAGGGCGGCTGGTATTGGGCAAGATTTGAACATCGTAGATTTCATCCACACTTGCCAACCAATTTAAATTAGCCACCACTTTCCCAGAAGGTAAATGTACTACCGTCACCCCTGCTACATCCGATTCTTCCGAAATTTTCAGATGCTCAAAAGTAGTCGATTTCTTACGCAATTTAGACGTTCCAATAAACAAATAATCTCCATGTTTCGCCATTCCACGCACAAAACCTGGCACCTGTGCAACCACATCGTAGGTTCCTGTCTTAGGATCGACACAAATTAATTGCTCTTTGGCAGACAATAAAACGTACAGTTTCCCATCATACAATCGAGGCGCATGTGGCATGGCTAAACCCGTTGCAATAATCTCATTTGTAGGCACGTGCATCAAAACACCTCCCCCAGTAATGTTCTCTCTCCAACTTTGATGGCTATTCCCCGTTCCCAAAGCAGAAATGTACATAGGTTCTCCATTTTCCATCGCCAAACCATTCAAATGGCAACGATCTTCAGAAACTAATTTATCAATAAAATGAGGTTTCCATACGGGTCGAAAACTATAATCAGAATCAATCTTACATAGGCAAGAAAAAGAGGTATTTACCCCCCACAAGGTATCGTTTCCATAATGCAAATCATGCATATCCAAATGCCCTGTGTAATAACTTGCTCTTGGCATATACAAGGCATCATAGGTATTGGGTTTTGCAGGATACGTGTACGCCAGTTGTTTAGAATTGGCAAGAATGATGATTTCATTCTCAGTGGCTATTGCCATTTTATCCCCTTGTGTCGCAATTCCCATCGCTCGTTTGAAGGTTCTGGGCAACTGAATCAAGCGTTCTCGATTTGTCGCACTCACTAAGACCACTTTCCCTGCTTGATAAGTACTCACCATAATGGTACAATTGAGTTGCATCAACAACTCTGGTAAATTAGGGCTATGGGTACAGGCAAAAGGGGGATAAGTTGTCGGTTTTATATTTTTACTCATGCTTTTTCTTTCTCTCTTTAATAATAAAAAATGATCATTAGTCTAATAATGCACCATTTTCATATTTATACGTTCCTTTCAGTTCACCTGCTTCATTATAATAAGAACAAGTGCCATTTTTCTGATCTGCTAAGTAGTTTTCTTCGCTTAATAAAGAACCATTCTCATAGTACGTTTTCCAAGTTTTGTCTTTGAGACCATTCAATAAAGAACCTTCCTCTTTCATTTTACCACTAGCATAATAATAAGTCGCTTTTCCTGTTTGAATGCCTTTAGAATAAGTGGTGGAGGCATTCATTTTACCATTTTCATAATAAGATACCCACGCTCCTTCTTTGAGCCCATTTTCATAATTCTGAAGCGCTTCTAAGCTTCCATTAGAATAATACAGCTTCCAAGTTTTATCCTTTTGAACTTCTTCTATATCAATTTCTTCTACAATCCAATTACTAGATTCGTCGTCCAAATCTTTATTCATCTCTACCTCAACTACGGCATCCTCTAGCGTTCTAAAAAAGCAGCTACTTCGCTCTGTTCCATTGGAATAAAACACTGTACACGCTCCAGACAATTGTCCTTTAGAATAATTCTCTGTCGTTCTCAGTTGACCATGCCCAAAATAAGTTTTCCAAAGACCATTTTTCAAGCCTTTTTCAAAGCTGCCTTCTTTTCCTATTTGTCCATGTTCGTAATAATATTTCCAAGCACCTTCTTGAACATCATCAGCACATTTGCCTTCAGATAAGAGCTTTCCACTTTCATAATAATACTTAAAATCGCCTGCTCGTTGTCCATTTTTCCAAGATCCAATCAGTTCGATTTCTTTATTACTATAATAAAAAGTCCATTTACCCTCAGGTTTATTTTGGTGGAAGGTTCCTTTCCCATTGAGTTCACCATTCGAATGGTAAAAGGTCCAGATACCTTCTCGTTGGTCATTTTCCAAGGTTCCTTCTGCTTTAAGCTGTCCATTGTCGTGATAGGTTTGCTCCACATCTTGAGCCAACAACAACAAAGGAAACATCAAAAGGATATATAGAACGAGTGCTTTCATTTATTTCATTTTAATAACCTATGGCATTTTTAGTGTAAAAAAAACCACCATTCATTATCTATAAGACTAATTATCAATCATATACCCAATAAACTCTTTACACAAAATGGTTCTTTGACAGTTTTTACCAGCCCATAAAAAATAACTTAGGTTTGACTATTTTTTTATAAGTCGTATGTTATAAGTCGTAAGCAAAATAATTGATAGCTAAGAACTTACGGCTTTCTACTTAAAACTTACAACCAAATATCTACTGCTATGAAAAAGAAAAAGAGTAGGCTGTGGCAAAAATTGTCAAACAACCCTTTATTTTTCTAAATCTGGATTAATCTCTGGCAACTTCTTACCAAACAACATCACTGCTCCAAACATCAATGCTACCCCTATTGCGAAATTAATAATAAAAGGAATGCCAAATGCGGTAGAAACATAGGTCATCGTGATACTAATAAGACCTACTGTTAAGGCATAAGGAAGTTGCGTTTTGACGTGATCAATGTGATTACAATTCGATGCCAAGGAACTGAGAATGGTCGTATCCGAAATGGGCGAACAATGATCTCCTAAAACCGAGGCGGCCAGAACTACTGCAATTACGTTGTATAATAATTCCATTGCTGTTTCGAGTGGTAAACCTGCATTTTGACTGATGCTCCAACAAAGTGGAATCGCAATCGGGTATAAAATAGCCATGGTACTCCAACTTGACCCAGTAGAAAAGGCAATTACGGCTGCTAAAACAAAGACCACAACAGGCACCATATAAGGACTTAAACTATCGCCCAAGGTTGCTGTCAAAAATTCTGCGGTAGACAATTCTTCTGTTGTTGTTGCCAAAGACCAAGCTAAAATTAAGATTAACAAGGCAGGCATCATCGTTTTGAATCCTCCAACAACGGTTTCTATGGCATCTGATAACTTCATGATACGTTGTGCAACCGTTAGAATCAAGGCTAAAACGATCGCAGACATCGAAGCCCACAATAGTGCAGCATAAGAATCCGAATTTCCAATCAAAATACCCATTTTACGCACAAAACCAGCTTCTCCCGCAGGGTCTAACAATTGCATATTTGCCCAAACTTCGCCCCAGCCATTGTGTGCCAATTGTACCCCTGCATCCGTCAACTCACTATAACAAGCTTGCATTCCAGTATCAATTAGTCCCATTAAGGTACCAAAGACAATCATTGCAATGGGTAAAAACCCATTTAACCAACGATGTGGCGCACCTTCTACAGGCTCTAATTCTTCCATATCGTCGTCACTTAAAGCTTCTCCTTCGGTATCAAATACACGCCCTGTTGTTCTGGCTCTGTATTCCGCCTTGTACATTCCACCATAATCTTTTCCTGTGTAGATGATGATTAGAATAAAAATCAAAGTAAAGAAAGAATAGAAAGAATAAGGCAAAGAACTCAAAAACATAGAGTAGGCAGAAGGTGGATTGTCCAAGCCAGACAACATCGGCAGGGCATCACTAATGTAGTTCAACTCTGCTCCAATCCAAGTCGTAATAAAGGCAACCGCAGAAATTGGAGCAGCCGTACTGTCTACGATATAGGCTAGTTTTTCTCTTGAAATTTTATATTTATCCGTCAAAGGTCGCATCGTATTTCCAACAATCAAACTATTGGCATAATCATCAAAAAAGATGGCAACCCCCAACAACCAAGTAACCAATTGTGTACTTTTCGGGCCTTTTGCCAATGGCGCTAATTTCTTCACCACGCCTGCCATTCCACCATTTCTAGAAATAATGGCAACCACACCTCCTATCATAATCGAAAATATAATTACGGCTAAATGACTAGAATTGTTCAAAGCTCCAAGAATATAATGATCGATCACGCTAAAGAAACTTTTCATCAAACCATAAGGCGTCATTTGCATGCCTCCAATCACCCAAGCTCCTGCCATAATTCCCATAAACAAGGCCAACAAAACTTGGCGGAAAAGCAAGGCTAAGAAAATAGCGACTAATGGTGGAACAATTGACCACCAAAGCGGAATGGCTTGAATACGCAAGCTTCCATTTTTATATTTTTGAACGTGTACCAACTTTGTATGTTGGTTGTCCAAACAAATAATTTCATCTTTTTTTGGATGTGTCGAAGGGTCACAATCGACACAATCTTTCACTTTACAGGCTCTATATTTAGAACGCACAGAAACTAGTTCTCCTGTATAAGTTGCCTTATAATCTAGGGTGGCAACGCCATCTTTAAACAAAGCCAAAGCTGGTGTATGACCAATTTCTAGCGTTGAAACGAATGCAGTTGGAATAACACCTTGTCCATTGATTTCCTTAGCCGTAATTTTTAATTGGTTGGCTTCAAAGACCAAATCAAAATCCAAAAGCCCTAAGGTATCTATTGTAATTTGGGGAGGTTCTGGAACAGGCTGAACAATTGAATTACTATCTATATTGTTCAAAGTATCTGCTTGCTGTACAGTATTACTATCGGTTGGATTTTGAGCAAAAATCGTTGTTATACTCAAAATAATGAGCAAAAAAGTAACTATATGTCTCATTGTGCGTTTTTACTTAAAGGAAAGTGTGTTAAATTTACGTACTAAAGGTACTATTTTTTTGAAAACAGATGAAGTTAGGACTCTTCTAAATTAGAATCTTCTATTGATTTGTTTATGATACGATTTCTATTTTTTCCAAATTTTGAAATTATTCTAAGAATTGGTCCACAATATAAACGCTAGTTTATAAGAGCAATAAATAATATAAGGCTCAAAATTTTGCAGTTTGCTCGATTCCGTCTATATTTTCTATGAACTTTTTATACTAGTTCATAAAAAAGCCGTATCTATCTGATTATCAATAAATAAACTTTTCCTATGTACAGAACAAAAGATAATTAAAAATATCTTAAAGCTTAAATCTATCAAAACTAAGTTTTAGATCGCTTTGCTGTTAGATCTTAGACCCTATTAAGCTTTAATAGGGTCTAAGATCTAACAGCAAAAAGTGGAACGATCTAATATCTAATAAAATGCTAAACAGATTCTATCCTTTTATTAGATAAAAAAACTTTTGTCCTATACATAGAAATTTTTTACATTAAAAAGGTTAAAGAACAAACAATTTAATAGATGTATTTAATCACATCTACACTAGAGCTACTACAGGACAACAAAATCACCCTGACCTACAAAAAATACTGAAGCTAATCCTCCCTAGGATAATAGCGTATTAAATATTTTTAAAGCAATTGACTATAAAAACTCATTTCGTACAGAATAATTTTCTATTGAAAATAAAACTAATTTTCTTTATTATGATAAAATACTTATTAATCCTATTGACCATTTTGTTGTTTGCAAGTTGTAATAACAATGCAAACAACTCTTCTGATACCACAGATGCTTCTGACTCAACCCAAGTGGATTCCAATACATTGGTTTCTGATGTTAATTGGGGCGATGGCGATGGAGAAGAAATCATTTATGACGATCCAGAACCTCAAAAAAGTAGTCACTCCTCTAGCCATTCTTCTAGCAGTGGACATCGCAGTGGTGGTGGCGGTGGTGCTGCCGATACAGATGTAGATGTTGTTAAATATCAAAGCTATGAAAGAGCTGGCGACAGTCCTCGTGATTTTGCCACTGCCCTTATTTATCCAGCCATTCGAATGGTTTATAGTGATAACTTTGCAAAACCAAAAGTGAACGTTTTAAGTGCTAATAAAGATGGAGATCGCCATACGATTGATTTAGCAATTACTTGGAAAGATCATTGGACGCCCAAATATAAAATTGAAGGGACTTTGGAGGTAAATAGCGATGGCAGTGATGCTAAATTTACCATTACGAACAAAAATACAGAAGCAGAAGTACTTGAACTAACAGAAGACAATTTCCAGTCTGAAATTACAATTCCTTCTTTGTAAGAAGTCATTCCCCTTATTCCTTTTATAAATCTCCAACCTGTCAATTTTAGCATTTATTACAAATAGCTAAAGCTGACAGGTTGTTTTATTACAAACGTTTCGAATTGGAACCATTTTTGGTTTTTGTAAAAAAAATTAACACATACATCATCTAACTATGAAATTACAACTACGTTCTTGCCACAAAGTTACCACAAAGCTGGTTGCTCTTTTTTTGCTCCTATTAACAAATACACTCCTTTTTGCTCAAAATCAAAAAATACTAAAAGGAAAGGAAATATCGGGAACGGTCATCAATGACGATCAATTAGAGTTCCTTAAAAGTCATCAAGAAGCACTCAAAGAATTTGAACAACCAACATCTTTAGGTATGATGGAAGTACCAGTAAAAGTACACATTGTAAAAAGTTCTAGCGCTGGTTCTGCTAGTATTGATGAGATAAAAACAGCTTTTGCAGCACTCAACAAGCATTTTATACAGATTTATGTGCAATTCGTTCCTCTAGGAGATTATAACTATGTTTCGAACGATAAATATTATGAGTTTAACAAAGAAGATGAAAATGCACTTTGTGGTAGTAATGATTTGAAAAATGTAATCAATCTATACATTGTTGGAAGTATTTCTGATGGTCCTCTAAAATTTTGTGGCTACACTTATTATCCAAGTGATTTGGAAAAAAATACCGATCGTGTCATTTTATCCAATGATTGTTTGGCAGATGGTGTTTCTTTGGCGCGCCAAATGGGCCATTATTTTACCTTATTTTCAACCTCTGGACTCCAAGTTTCAGAAACTAGGGAATGGGTAAATGGGGCAAATTGTGAAACAGAGGGTGATTTAATTTGTGACACTCCCGCTGATCCAGGTTTAGAATTGAGTACAGTAGATGAGCGTTGTGGTTATATTGGAAAAAAACAAGATCAATCGGGTAGAAAACGGTTCTACAAACCAGATACAAAAAATTTAATGTCTAATAATCCTCGCCTGTATTGCTGTGATCATTTTACAGAGCAACAGTATCAAAAAATGCTTTATGCTGCCATTAATTTAAGAACCTACCTAAAGTTCCCTAAAAGTCAGTACTCCAAACGCCAACTAAAAGTACTAGCAGAGGACAAGGGTTTAGATGGTCAAGTTTCTGTTTATATGCAAGGGAATGAAATGCCTGTTGTTAGAAATGGAAACCTCTATCTCAATGACAAAGAGACTTATGCGACCAACACAACTTATAATATTGCGGTTGTTAACAAACAAAAAGGATACATCTACGTTCTAGAAGGCGACGCTGAACGAGGTATTTATTTACAATATCCCAAAAAAGGAGACAAGGTGTTTTTTAAAGGAGAAACAACGGCTGAATTTATTATTCCTTCTAATATGGAACGCCTAAAAGTAGATGAATTGAAAGGAAAAGAGGGCAAAAATCATATTGTTGTTTTGTTCTCCAAAAAGCAATTAAGAATAGAACAACTCATTGATGAAATGAATAGTATAGAAGAATATATGGATGTTGTTCAGCGAATTTATACCATTATTGGAACCGACTTAATTCCTTCTAATAATTTAACCTACGATAAAAATGGCATTCAAGTACAAGGAATTGCAACAGACCAACAAGTCATGCCTGTTATTATTGAATATAAACAGCCTTAATTTCTTTGAAGGCTAGAGTCAAAAGTTGTGAGCTAAAAAAACAAAGCTTACTCTCCTAATTATCAATAGATTAAATTAAAAAAGTTAATAAAAAAGCAAAAAATAGACTTTGATAGGTATAATACAAATTGCTTTCTTTTTCTGTAGAAACTCCAAAGTATAGTTTTTGTTATTTGAATAAGGTATCTTATTTTTTAATGTTTTAGGATAAGAAATATCCTTTCAAAAGTTAAATTCAATGAAAATCACCATTCTTTTACTCTTCCTTTTTAGCTCTTTTTATAGCAACTTATTAATGGCGCAAAGAGATTTTGAGTATATCAATCCACCTAGCGTTCAGCATCAAGATTATACGATTGAGATTGACAATATTATCTCGAAAGAGGATTATTGTAAATTTAGATTGGTCATTAATAACAACAGCGAAAATTATCAAGCGTTTGATTTAAGTAAAGTGGGTTTTATTTATGAAAACGTGGGTACTTATTATCCTAAAAAAGGAAAAATAAAAATTATTCCGCCAAACGAAAAAATGAGCCAAACCATTCGAATTGATGGCAATATGAATTATATGGTCGAGCAATTTAAAGTCTCTTTAGAAGGGCTTTTATATGCTTCTGATGGTAATTTGGTTGCTATTGAGGCGAAAGCATTGGAAGCTGGTATGGCAATAGAGTCTAAGGAAAATAAACTCGAAGTGGAAATTAAAAAGGTGACCAATAAAAAAGGGCGTTTCTCTTTTGCTATGAATGGTCAATATGATGGCAGTAAAAATGCCTTTATGACCATTGATCCAACAGAATTAAAAGCAACAGACGAAAGCAATCAATCTATTAATGCAAATCTTAGTAATAAGAAATTTTTAGTGCTTCAAAATGGCAAAAAATTTAGCATCAATGGTGATTTTGAAAGTGGTAGCACCACGCTTATGCTCGATTGGACAGATGTTATTACAAATTATACGTTAAGCCAACAGCCTAAAATAATTGTTCCCATTTATCATACCATTTCAACTCCTGCCCCTGCTCCTATTGTAGCAACGACGACTACTAGAACGACCGAAACGGTTACAAGAACAGAAACAGCAGCCAACAACAGGGTTCAAAATACAACACCAAGACCTGCTGCACAAAACAATTGTTCCAAATACAATGGACCAATGAATGGGCGTCCTGTTAAAGTGACGATCTACTCAGAAGAAGGAGAATGTTTTCAAATAAAAGCCTTGGGAGAATACATTAATCCAAGTTATGCTAGCAAAGTTTCCTTTGGGTTTCCGATTACAGGAAAGGTAGAAATAGCGATGGAGAATGGAGAAACGTTTAATAAAACTATTTTATTGAATGAAGATATTTACGCCGTTACTTATAAAATTAAGAGAAATAAAAAAGGTAAATATGTGACCAAAATGCTTTTAGGAACCGTCGGCTCTACAGGACCAACTGCGCAAGAATTAGCAGATAAATCTGCTGCTGATTTAGAAAAATTCAAACGAGAGCAAGATCAAAAAAGTAAGGATCAATTGGCAGACCACAGAAGAAGAATTGCAGAATTAGATGCCAAAACGGGAACAACAAGCGAAAAAACCAATAGTTCTTCCAGTCAAACAACTACAACAAGAACGACAACGACCAATAATAACACTAATAACCAAAGCACGAATAGAAAGATGCCCAACAGCATGCATCTAAGATTTATGGAAGGCGCTTCTCCTTTAGCCAATATGCGAGTAGAAGTTACTACCTTATCTGGCTGGTCAGGTACAGGTACCACGGATTCTAATGGCGATGTTTATATTGATGCTACAAATTTGAATACCAAGAATATTAACATCTACGCTAAAAATAGTACCACTGAATACAAATTAGGCAATGTTGTTAAGCTAGATAATAATTTGTATGCTCTAATTGAACCTGCTACGCTTATGCTAAAAAAGACAGGTGATTTAATTAAGGCTGCGGAGTCAGGTGATACAGATGCTATTATGGATGGTATGGGTTGGTAATTTTTAATTATCATGCGGTTAAGATTTATGTTTCACTATACTTAGAATGCCAAACACGCTCAATGTGTTTGGCATTCTATTTTTAAGAGAAATACTCCTCCCCTTTTAACGTCTATTAACAACTAACTTAATGTTTATACAAAACAACACTTTTTACAACTAAAAAATTAGTTATTTCTATCTTTGGAAGAATCATTTTTACAATCCTTAAAAAATAATCATCCAATGAAACTAATTTTAGGCACCGTCCTCTCCCTTGTTTTTATTTGTAAATTACAAGCGCAAGCCCCCAACACAAGCCAACGCCTTCTAATCGAAGATGTCACGGTTATTCCTATGCACATCAACAAAGCCTTGGAACATCGAGATGTGGTGCTTGAAAACGGTGTTATCACACAAGTAAGACGACATACCGACCAAGATACCAGTACCTATAACTTAGGTCGAATAGATGGTCGAAACAAGTTTTTAGCCCCTTCCTATTCTGATGCGCACGTTCATTTACCCGAAAAGAAAGACTTAAAACGTGTTTTTCTAATGAATTTAATGGCTGGTGTAACCACCTTGCGATCCATGCGTGGAGAGGCTTGGCATTTGGACATTGATAAAGAGGCTGAATTTACTCCTAGACTATATCTTTCTACTCCTGTCGTCAGTCGTAAGGATAGTCTTAGCCCTCAAATGGCGCAAGATTTATTAGCACAGCATAAAGCATCTGGCTATGATTTTGTCAAAGTAATGAGTGTTAAAGATCAAAACACCTTTGATTATTTGGTTGGAGCAGCTCGCAAATATCAGCTTCCTTTAGCGGGACATTGTCCTTCTAATATTGGTATTTTTAATGTTAGTAACTCTGGCGTTTTTCAAAGTATAGAGCATTTGGGCGGTTTTTTCACCTTAAAATCAATGGAAGAAATACAACATGCCATCGATGCAAGCCTAGCAGGGAATGTTTATCATTGTCCAACCTTTGGCTGGAATTATACAGGACAGGTAGAAAATGCAACACTGAGAAAAAGAGCGGGCGTAGAGTTCATTCCTGCGTCTTGGATTAAAGATTGGGAGGCAGATATCGCCAAGCATGAAGCGGAAATGTCCGAAGAAGGACTTGCAAAAGAGCGTAGTATTTCTGCACAACGCTTTAAGAGTCGCTTACAATATTTAGGTTTTATTTATAGACAAGGTGGGCAATTAATTTTGGGTGCCGATGCCTCTGGTCTTTATGGAATCCCTGGTTTTGGCCTTCATGCTGAGATGCAGCATTATGCAGATGCAGAAGTTTCTAATTATGATATTCTAAAAGCGACTTCTTATAATCTAGCTAAATTATTTGGCGAAGAAAAAACTTGGGGCACCATCAAAGTGGGTTGTCAATCTGACCTAGTTTTATTAACGGAAAACCCTTTGGATGCTATTAAGAATACCAGTAAGATTGAGGGCATTGTTTTTAAAGGAAAATACTATACACAAGCGGCTTTAAAAAAGCAGTTGGAACAGTTGAAGGACTAAGGATAAATTTCTAAAAAGTCAGGTCAAACCTACTTTGTCCCTCCTAGAGACTATAGCCTTTTTCATTAGGGCGGTTTCTAGGGGGGCATTTTTTTTATATTAATAAGCTTTTTTTAGCATTTAATAACGTACAACAAAAAAGATCCTAAGGATTCGGTGTCTATCTTTTTACAATTTTAATACGCTAATCTTTTCGCCTGTCAACTGAATTTGTGTAAAATTGCAACTTATATATTATCTTTATGTACAGGACAAAAAAATTTTTATCTAATAAAATATCGAATCTACTTAACATTTTATTAGATTTTAGATCGCTCCGCTTTTAGATCTTAGATTTTAGACCCAATTAAAGCTCAATTGGGTCTAAAATCTAACAGCGTAGCGATCTAGAATCTAAAAGCGAAGCGATCTAATTCCCAGTTTTGGGTAGATTTGAGCTGTAAAATATTTTCAATTATTTTTTGTCCTGTACTTAGATATTATCTATTCTATTCTTTATAATTTTAATCCTCGATATGCTGCTTCAAATCATCCGTAAATTTGACCTGATTGGCAAATTTTATGCTAGTAGTCTAGGCAAAAAATGGATTCACAACAAACTGAAATCTGTTCTTCCTCATTTAGATAAGAATGAAAAAAACTTGGATATAGGCTGTGGTAATGGTATGATTACACATACCTTGCGCCAACAAGATTTCCCCTGTACGCCTTTGGATGTTGCTGATTTAGCGATTATGCCTGATGTAAACGTCATTGTTTACGATGGTTTATCAATGCCCTTTGAAGAGAAAGTATTTGATACCGCACTTTTATTGACCGTTCTACATCATACGCCTGATCCAGTCCCTGTATTAAAAGAAACGGCTCGTGTTGCCAAAAAAATTATTATTATTGAAGATATTTATAGTAATAAGATACAGCAATACATGACTTATGCGATGGATACGCTTGTTAATTTAGGGCATTCTAGTATGACTTATCAAAACAAATCTGATTTGGAATGGAAAGCTACCTTTGATGAATTGGGAATGGAATTGGTGGAGGAATCTAGCAAATCTGTTTTGTTCTTTTTTAGACAAGCAACTTATGTTTTAAAAACTAAATCGAATCATTGATTGTATAGAGGTTGTTTAGAGTTAAGAGCGTGTCTAAATTTTCTTTTCGATGATTTTGTTTCTCGGACAAATGGTGCCGGAACGAGGCTCCTAGAAATGGTGGCGGAGCGATGCTCCTTTTATCTTTTTTTGTTTTTGTTAAAAGTAGTGTCAGGGCGATGCCCTTAGAAATAGTGTCAGGGCGATGCCCTTTTTAAGAATGTTAGACTTAGTTCTAAAAAAACATATTATTAGAAATCTTTAATTCTAAACAACTTCATAAACACACCTTATGAAAAATCACACGTCTACACCTTTACTTACTTTATTTAGTGGCTTTTTTATTTTGATAATAACCATATTTTCTGCTTGTGTCGGAAGTAAAGCCAATTCAGACAGCCAAGAACAATACTTGCCAGATGTTATCAAAAACATTGAACTTGGAATGGCTCAAAGTGCGGTGCTTAAACTTAGAAATAAGGCATATATTGTTAATTCTGTTCAAGAAACACCAAGAGAGGTTTATACCGAAGATCTAGAGACGGAACAGTATACTTCTATCTATTATTTGTTTGATAAAACAGGTGAAAAAGCTTTGGCAGAAATCAATATTTTGCACAAAAGCAAAGATGCCGCTGAACAAACTATTAAGGACTATTTTGGGGAGCAAAAAAACAGTAAACAGAACCAATGGCACAAAGTTTTGAAAAATGGAACGACCATTCACGCAACCTGGCGCAAGCAAAAAGTGTTTATCTATTTAGAAGAAAAAGAAATAAAGACCGAAAATATACGAGAACAGTAGTTTTTCTATAAAAAAAAGCGGAAATTTGTCCCTAAAGAATAAAAGACACAAGACTTAATAATAAATTTTGTGTAGCAGAAAGAAAATAGTACTCTTGAAATCCAGGAATAAGGCATAGATAACAAATCGTAAGTAACTAATTACTAACGACTAAGATCAAACACCAAGTAGATTATATTAAAATATAAAATTCTAAGTTCACACTAGTTTTATAACTAAGTCCGAACTATAAAAGCATAAGCAGACAATGAAACCAATCAAAGTTTATCATAAAGACGACGGAAATCACCACCACCACGATCACGACTGTGGTCCAGATTGTAATCACGAAGATCATCAACATGATGTAATCGACGATATTGAAGAATTCAAAACCGATAAGGTTCGAATCATACCAGAAAAAAAAGCGAATCGAATTACTTTTGAGAACTTTATTCAGTTTTTTCCACTGGTAGAATTGCCTTACACCATTACCTCTGACACACAACGCTTGATTAGCCAAAAAGCAGATCCTTTATCAGCCACTTGGATGTTCAATTTTGTCTTAGACAAAGATGCTGTTGTGGATGAATATACAGAGTATATGCCTTGTTTTGCAATGCCAGATACCCACGACTTTTTTGCGATTGTTTTTTGGGAAGCAGGCATTGAGGGCTCCACTTATTATTTGACTACTTTTTCCAAAACGGGCGTTTTAATTGACAAACAAAAAATTGCGGGAACTAAATACAATCAGGATGGGTTGTATCAAATGGTTTGCACCATCAGCCCTACTTGGCTGTTTAGTTGTGCAGAAGGACGCTTAGACGCTAAGGGAAATACCACTCCAGTATCTTCTAAAGACAATCACATCCATATTACGCTACAATTAACGGGCGACGGAGAAATTGTTCCTATTTAAAATACTTCACGGCTTTTATAAAAAATGCTACAAAGTATTGATTTAATACATTTTAACACAAAAACACTATAACTACTAAGGACATAGCGATTCGTGCTTTAGGAACAGTAAAAAAATAACTTGAACATTTGAATAATCTTTTTGCCTCAAATTTCACTAAAAAATCGGGCGTGTAGCTCGCTACACTTCTCATCTTTAGCTAAATTAGAAACAAAAATCTAGCTTCAAATTTTGTTCAACTTATTTTTTGACCATTCCTAACCAACACAAAGCTATACAATACTAAAAAAGGCTTACAAAAAAAATAGCCTACAAATAAAATCCTTACTAGCCCAATCAGAAATAAAAATTAATGACAAAGAAAAAAAACGACTCTAAAAAAGGTAAAAATTTACCAGTACATCTTTTAGAGAAAAAAATAATTGACCTGTTTAGTAAACAAGTCACTTCACGATTTGATGCCAAAGGCGTTATTAGTAAATTAAGAATTACGAACTCTAGAGATTCTGTTCAACATACTTTAGACAAATTAGTCGAAAAAGGCAAAATTGAAGAAGCCAGTCGTGGTAAATACAAATGGAATAAAGCAGCTAAAGTAGATAAAAGAAAGACCAATCCAGATGCTAAATCTGCCATTGGTCGAGTGGACGCTACTCGTAGTGGTTCTGCTTATATTATATGCGAAGAACTAGACCATGACATTTTTGTTCCTGGACACAAACTAATGGGTGCCCTAAATGGAGACCGAGTTGAAGTTTCGTGGTACATGGCACGCAAAGACAAACCAGAAGGTCAGGTCGTTGAAGTTGTTGAGCGTAAATCTGAGAACTTTATTGGTACCTTGTCTTTATCTGATAAATTTGCTTTTGTGATTCCTGATAATCAGAATATGCAAACGGATATTTTTGTTGCCCTCAAACACTTGCCAAAAGGTGCTGAGGATGGCGCAAAAGTAGTGGTCAACATTATCAAATGGGCTACAGACAACAAGAGCAATCCAGAAGGAAAAGTTACAACTTACTTCGGAACGGAAGGGGGCAATGATATTGAAATGAAGTCTATTTTAATCCAAAAAGGATTCAATTTGACGTTCCCTCCAGAAGTCTTGAAAGAAAATGCAGCGATTGATACAGAAGTCAAACAAAGTGAAATTGACAAGCGTAGAGATATGCGTGAAATCACAACTTTCACAATTGACCCTGCTAGTGCCAAAGATTTTGATGATGCCTTGTCTCTAGAATTATTAGAAAATGGGAATTACGAAATCGGTATTCACATTGCAGATGTTGGACATTATGTTGTCCCTGGTTCTGAGTTGGATAAAGAAGCGGCAAAAAGAACGACCTCTGTTTATTTGGTCGATCGAGTATTGCCGATGTTGCCGGAGAAATTATCAAATGGCGTTTGTTCCCTTCGTCCAGAAGAGGAAAAACTAACCTTCTCGGCTATCTTCGAAATGGACAAACAGGGTACGGTTCTCAATGAATGGTTTGGAAAAACAGTTATTTATTCTGATCGTCGATTTACCTACGAAGAAGCGCAAGAACGCTTGGAATCGGGCGAAGGTGATTATGCACAAGAACTACAATTAGTCAATGGTTTGGCGCATAAATTACGTGCCCAACGTTTCAAAAAAGGAGCCATTAACTTTGAATCGCCTGAAGTTCGCTTCAAGCTAGATGAAAAAGGCGTGCCCTTGGAAGTATACCTAAAATCACGTAAAGATGCTCACATGTTGGTCGAGGACTTTATGTTGTTGGCAAACAAGCGTGTTGGAGCATTAATACATGGCTTGCACGAAAAAACAGGCATTCAATGGCCTATGGTTTATCGTATTCACGATGAGCCTGATATGGATCGTGTTCAAAGTTTTACTGATTTTGCAGGTCAAATGGGCTACAAAATGAAGGTAGAATCTCCAGAGCAAGTTAAAAAAGCTTATGGTAAAATGTTGAAAGAAGCAGAAGGGAAACCAGAAGCCGATATTTTGCAACAGTTGGCGATTCGTACCATGTCTAAAGCGGTTTATGCGACAGACAATATTGGTCATTATGGTTTAGGTTTCGAAACCTATTCGCACTTTACCTCTCCGATTCGACGTTATGCCGATGTTTTGGGACATCGTGTGTTGTTTGATTACTTGAGTGATAATAACCATCGCATGAATCCTAAAAAACTAGAAGAATTGTGTCAGCACATTTCTAGAAAAGAACGGGATGCCATGGAAGCGGAAAGAGAATCTGTTAAGTACAAACAAGCAGAATTCTTAGAATCTCATCTTGGGGAAAACTTTGTTGGAACGATCTCTGGAATTGCCGATCATGGTATTTATGTTAGTATCAAAGCTAATTTCTGTGAAGGAATGATTCGTTATGAGAAAATGTTTGATGATTTTGTTCCAGGTGAGAATAAGTTCCAAATCAAATCTCGTTCGACGACCTACAAAATGGGTGATACGGTTTGGGTGCGTGTCTTGGGTGCCAATAAATACAAAAAGCAAATTGATCTAGAATTATTAGATCCTGAGGATGAAGAAAATCGCCCTCCTGTTCGAGCAGAAGTAAGAGAACTAACCTTTGCAGAGCAAGAAGAAATGAATAAGGCTAGAGAAGCTGCTTTTAAAGCAGCCAAAGAAACGCCTCCTGCAAAAGCGGAAACGCCTAAAGCTAAAGAAGTCGTTTCTGAAGTAGTAAAAGAAACTCCTGTTGCAAAAGAAGAAGCAATCGACGTTCAGAAAGAAACGCCTGAAGTAGTCGAAGAAGTTCCTGTACCAGAAAAGAAACCAAGAGTGGAGAAGAAGAAAATAAAAGTCGTCCAAGAGCCCCAAAAAGGAAAAAAAGACGTCTCTTCTAAATATAATGCAAAGAATGCGCCTTATGAAGCTTTATTACCTGCTGTAAAAAAGGCATTTAATAAAAGTCAGATTAAGCATGTTGCTATACAGAAAAAAGCAAAATGGCAGTTTGAAATTACGCCTTCTGCGCCAGTACCAAATTCTGTCTTGCTTTTACGTTTTAATCCTGAGGCTGCTTTGAATAAAGGGTACCGAGGTCAAAAATTGATTTCAAAACACCCCTTCAAGCCAGAAGGAAGTACAAGAGTCTTTTTCAAGACTTATTTCCCTTCTCAGAAAGTGTCAGAAGGTTATTTGTCTCCACTGCGTTCTTTGGATGA
>CALDEP010000130.1 GCA_937942475.1 uncultured Aureispira sp. | reverse complement strand
TTACAAGAATGTCTGTAGCAGATTCCTACTTTAAATAAGTTTATTTTTAAGAGTAAGAATTTAAGACTGTAAATAATATAGCAACGCCACTTCAATTTTTTGAGGTGGCGTTTTGCGTTGCCATAAAGATTCAAAAGAGTTAAAATAGAAAGAACGTACTTTACTCTACACGACGGTTTTTAAAGTTTGGCAGAATGGGCTTTTTTTTAAACAGATATTAGATCTTAGATCGCTTCGCTTTTAGATCTTAGACTCCAATCACAGCTTAATTAGCTACGCTGATTCTTCGAGTTGGAGTCTAAAATCTAAAAGCGAAGCGATTTAAAAATAGTCAAAAACCAGCCCCATTTTAATTTTTACAAAAACCGTCGTGTAGAGTAAACACATAGTCATTTCTTTCAATTTGATCCATAAAAATGAATGTAGCACTTGTTAGTATTTTAATGCCTGTACGAAATACAGCGCTTTTTCTAGAAGAGTGCTTAGACTCTATTTTAGCGCAAAGCTATGTCCACTGGGAATTGATTGCCATTGAAGATCATTCTGAAGATGAGAGCTGGACGATTTTGCAAGACTATGCGGCTAAAGATCGTCGAATAAAGGTGTTTCAAAACACTGGAAAAGGCATCATCCAAGCTTTAAGAATGGCTTATCAGCATTCTAGTGGTCATTATATTACTAGAATGGATTCTGATGACATCATGCCTAGTCAAAAATTGGAAATCTTGCAGGCTAATTTGAGCCAAGCAAAAGAAGGACATTTGGCCACTGGTTTGGTGCAATATTTTAGTGCAAAAGCTTTAGGAAATGGTTATTTACGTTATGCTGAATGGTTGAATACCTTGAGTAAAAAGGGGCTTAATTTTAAGGAAATTTATAAAGAATGTGTCATTCCATCTCCCTGCTGGATGATTCATCGAGTAGATTTAGATGCTGCTGGCGCATTCCAAGCCGATCGTTATCCAGAGGATTATGATTTATGTTTTCGTTTTTACGAACAAGGTTTAATTTGCTTGCCTTCAGATGTCATTTTGCATCATTGGAGGGATTCTGAAGGAAGAACGTCTAGGCATGATCCTAATTATGCGGACAATACGTTCTTAAATATTAAGCTGCATTATCTTTTAAAACTAGATTATCAAAAGGAACGTCCTCTAGTACTTTGGGGTGCAGGAAGAAAAGGGAAAAAGCTTGCTGCATTACTTCAAAAAGCAAATATTCCGTTTCATTGGATTTGTAATAATGACCAAAAAATTGGCAAAGATATTTATGAACACCGACTTTATGCTGAGACATATTTAGATAGCTTAACTAAACCACAGATAATTATAGCCATTGCACAACAAGAAGCTCAAGTGAATATTAAAAGTCGCTTTAAAAAAGAAGCTTTAGAAGCCAATAACGATTATTTCTTTTTTTGCTAAGTTTTTCCAATTTTTGATTTTTTATACTTAAAATTCAACTTCTTTGAAAAAAAGATTTATTTTGTATTGAGCCTCATAACCCCACTTAATATAGAAATATGATTTACCACAGCAAAGAATTAACCCTAACAGTACGTCCTGACGATATTATAGAAATTAGCACCCATGTCGATTTTAAAGGTTCTTATAGCTTAGACGCTCTTGAAGAAAATCTAACGCTCCTTAAAAAAGCAATTGCAGGAAAAAAAAGAGCAACATTACTTTATTTTCCAGACGTTTATGTAAAAAAAGAAGTGTTAAAAGAATACGCTAATTCGGACATATATACTGTTGCTAGTGCTTTGCTAGCCAAGTCTTTTGCTTCCAAATTAGTTGGGAATTTATTCTTATCCTTATCTGGAAGGTTCAATGAAAAACTAAAGGATCGTCCTACCAAGGTTTTCACAGATAAAGAAGCCGCTATCAAATGGCTCTTAGAACAACTTGCTAAAGTAAAGTAAAGTAGAAAGCACTTATCCTTTTTTATAAAAATCTCTATTGGCTCTATTGGTGCCTTGTTGGACAGTTACAATTTGCTTTAAATTGACTATCAACTTATTAAAACTTTAAAGTATACAAAGTTCATCTATCTGACAATCAATTTAATACGTTTCAACTCTCTTACCTACACGAAGTGTAAAATAAAAGAAAATTAGATAAGGTAATCGGGGTGTTTTTTCATAAAAAAGTTCTCTTTTTTTTAGAAAAGAAGTATTTTGAGTTCATATAATAATACTCCGTTGATTTAGCTACGCTGAGCCTTTGGGTTTTCAACCGAGTAATGATATAAATGTACGTCTCAAAATACTACTCTATACAGTTGTGTAGAGTATAAATTCTCTCTCTCTTTTATGAACATAGATTACCATACAAAAGAATTCACCTATACGCTTCGTCCTGATGATATTATTGAAATTAATACCCATAAGGATTTTGATGGAAATTTTACTTTAGAAAAAGTAGACAAAAACTTGCGGGTATTAGATGAAGTTATTGACGCAAAACCTAGGGCTTTTATTTTACATTTCCCTGATAAATATGTTAATAAAGAAGTCTTAAAGAAATACTCCGAGCCACCTAAACATACTGTAGCCCGTGCTTTTTTAGCAAGCTCCTTTGCAGCAAAATTAATTGGAAACCTCTATTTGACGCTAATTCAACGCTTTGCTAAAAATCAGATTCCTTCTAAAATTTTTAGCGAAAAAGAAGAAGCTATTCTATGGCTAAAAATAGAGCTTAAAAAGATAAGATAACCCAGTTAGCCTACAATAATACATCTTCCCTAATCTCTAATTGTCCTATGAAATATCAAACTAAAGAACTTGAGATAACTGTCCACCCTAAGAACATTCTCGAAATGTGTCCAAGAGAAATGGATGCTTTTAGTGTAGATGAAGTAGAAAATAACTTGGCTATGTTAAAAAAAGCAGCTAACAATAAAAAGGCAGCTACATTAGTCCATGTGCCGAACATTTATATCAAAAAAGAGCTTTTAAAAAGATATAGTGATGTAGACTATGTTATATCTACAGCCTTGCTTGTTAACTCCTTTGCCTCAAAACTCATTGGTAATCTTTTTATAAGTGTCATCTTGCGTTTCAATAGTAGACAAGTCCCCACTAAACTTTTTACAGATAAGGGATTAGCCATTAAATGGCTAGAAAAACAATTAGAAAAAAAAGGTCTTTAGCACTAAATCTCAAAAAAAGTTAATTCTTGCACGACAAACCGAACTAATATTGCTACTTTTGTGCCCGATACAAGAGCATATCTAAAGAATAGTCTCTTAGGTAATTCTTCATTTCCAACAAATCACAAAGCTCTTTCATGGAAACTTCTAAAATTACGATTGCTGTTGACGGTTTTGCAGCCTGTGGCAAAAGTACACTAGCCAAAGCACTTGCTAAAGAATTAGGATATGTTTATGTTGATTCTGGTGCAATGTATCGTGCGGTTACGCTTTATTTTTTAGATCATAATATAAGCATTGATAATGCCCCTGCGGTAGAAGAAGCATTAAAAAACATCACCATTCATTTCGAAAACGTCGATGGTCAAAACCATACTTTTCTAAATGGAAAAAATGTAGAAGAAGCCATTCGAAGCATGCGTGTTTCTAATTTTGTCAGCCCTGTTGCCACTATTTCTGCGGTACGCAAAACGATGGTAAATTTGCAGCAAGAAATGGGCAATAAAGGAGGCATTGCAATGGATGGTCGTGATATTGGAACGGTTGTTTTTAAAGATGCAGAACTCAAACTATTCTTAACTGCTTCTATCCAAGAACGTACCCGTAGAAGATTAGCAGAATGGGAAGGAAAAGGCATTACAGATATTTCTGCAAAAGAAGTAGAAAAGAACTTGTCTACTCGTGATCACATTGATTCAACTAGAGCTGATAGCCCACTTTGCCAAGCAGAAGATGCTATAGAAATCGACAACAGCCTATTGACTCCAACAGAACAATTGGAATTTGCACTTCAACTTTCAAAAGAATTAATCGAAAAAAAGGCTATAGGATTAGTGATTAACTAATCCTTTTTGTTACATACTAAACTAGTGATTAACTAATCCGTTTTGTTACATACTAAATTAGTGATTAACTAATCCGTTTTGTTACATACTGAACTAGTGATCAGCTAATTTGTTTGCTGTCACTAAACTAATGATGGATTCCTCTATTTTGCATTGAACTAATCATTAGTTTTTTGTGAAAGATGTTACTTATAAATACAAATAACTAATTCACACATTTTTTATGCAATTTTTGTTAATTCTATTAATGTTAATTAGCCTAATTTATATACAAAAAAGCCTTCCCACTCATAAACGTTATTATTCCCTTTACCTTCTGTTTTTCTTCCTTCCCTTTGGAGCTTTTGCTCAAAGTGATTATAGGAAATTTATGCCCCTTTCCTATTCACAAATTGATAGTATGATGATGATCTACTATCAAAAGGGCAACTTTAGCAAATGCATTCCTTTAATGTTGGCTGGGCAAACCAAAGCAAAAGCAGAATTTGGTGAGAGGGACTCCATCTTCTCCGAATACACGAACAACCTTGCTGTTTTTTATTACCAAACGGGACAGTTTGACAAAGCACTCCCACTCTATACACTAGTGATTAGGATTGACAAAGAAACCTTAGGCCCTTTCCACCCGAACTTTGCGATCTCTCTCAACAATTTAGCATCATTGCATAAAGAATTAGGAGACTTTGAATCAGCCCTTCCGCTGTTTATTCAAGCCAAAAATATCAGAGAAAAATCCTTGGGACTCCTACACCCTGACTTCGCCACTTCTCTCAACAATTTAGCTGGAATACACCATGACATGGGAGATTTTGAGCTAGCACTCCCGCTTTATCTTCAAGCCAAAAACATTAGAAAAAAACTATTAGGCCCTTTCCATCCCAACTTCGCTGTCTCCATTAATAATCTAGCCTATTTACACAAAGAAATGGAAAACTTTGAATTAGCACTCCCGCTTTTCATTCAAGCCAAAGACATTTGGGAAAAAGCCTCTGGGCAAATGCATCCTGACTTTGCGCTAGCCCTCGATAATCTAGCTGGAATACATCAAGATATGGGAAATTTTGAATTAGCGCTACCTCTTGCGATCCAAGCCAAAAATATTAGAGAAAAATTATTAGGTCCTTTTCATCCTAATTTTGCTAATTCCGTCAATCATCTAGCTCGATTACATCAAGAAATGGGAAATTTTAAATTAGCGCTCCCTCTTTTTATTCAAGCCAAAAACATTAGAGAAAAATCCTTGGGTTCGCTGCATCCTTATTTTGCTAGCACCATTAATCATCTAGCTTTTTTGCACCTAAAAATGGGCAATTATGCGCAAGCTAGAGAACTGCTTGAACAAGCTTTACAGATTAATTCTGGTCTAAATATTAGCCTTCATATTCATAATAATTGGGCGGATAGCTTATTACATGCCACCTACCCTTCTAACCTTCATCTCGAACTAATGATCGTCTCTCTAGATCATACTTATAAGCTATTATCAAAAAAAAAGGCAAGTAAAAACCGTCAAGAAAAACAAAAAATAGTAGCCAATCTAGTAGTCCAATTGCTTCATAAACTACGAAACCAAATATCTAATGAGAAAGACAAACTTAGAATATTAAAATCTAGTACTACTTGGTTAGAAAAAAACTTGACCATCTTAAATACGAAAGAACACAGTTCAAAAGCCTTTCAATTAGCCGATGAAAATAAATCGGTCTTGCTGTTGCAAGCAACTAAATCTGAGGAAGCCTACAAATTAGGGCTTTTGCCAGATGCTTTGATTTCTAAGGACAAAAAGATGTTAAAAAAGCAACATCAATTACAAGCCAAATTAACAGAAAAACGCTCCAAACTAGAGAAAGACAGTTTGCGGAATGAATTAATCCACATCAATCAGGATATTGATGATTTTACCCAATTATTAAAAAAAGACTATCCTAAATATTATAAACTCAAACAGCATCAAGTTACGATTAAGACCGAAAACATACAGGCACTTTTAGAAGATAGCACTGCATTGTTGGAATATGTTATTAGCGATTCTATTATCCATATCTTCTATGTCGATAACAAACAAGTTCAGTGGAAAAAGACCTTTGTTCCTAAGGAAATACTAAAAACCAAGATCAAAAGCCTTCATCAAGCCTTGAGCAATTATAAGATGATTATAGACGATGAAAAAAGGTCTTATAGAGAATATACCTTTCAGGCACATTGGTTTTATAAGAACCTCCTTGCACCTGTTTTAAACGATAAGAAAAACATCAAAAATCTAATCTTCGTTACGGATGGAGAATTAGGACACTTACCCTTTGAAACTTTTTTAATGGAGCAAGCTCCACAAAATCTTACCGATTATCACCTTCTGCATTATTTGGTGAATGATTACAACATCTCCTACAACTATTCAGCTGCCCTTTGGAAAGAGAATACGGAAGCGCCTTCGCCTAAAAACAATGGGCAAATCCTAGCCATGGCAGCGAACTATGAAACTGAATTGGATTCGTCGGTACTAAATAAAATCAGGCTTCCTGTTGACCAGTGGTTGCGCAAAAAATTACATGCACTTCCTTCTGCTCGTAAAGAAGTCGAAACCTTAGAGAAGAAATATCAAGGCTTTTTCGCTTTTGATGCACTTGCCTCTGAAAAAACGGTCAAAGAAAAAGCAGCTAATTTTGCAATTTTACACTTTGCTACCCACGGTGTTTTAGACAATAAAAAACCCATGCTTTCTTCCCTCGCTTTTACGGAAGACCATGACAGCCTCGAATCCAACTTCTGGCAAGCTTATGAAATTTCTAAAATTCAACTCAAAGCTAACCTTGTTGTGCTTTCTTCTTGTGAAACGGGCTTTGGAAAGTTTGAAAAAGGCAATGGAATTGCCTCCCTATCTCGTGCATTTATGTATGCAGGAGCATCTTCTCTTATTGTTTCGCTTTGGCAAGTAAATGACTACGCCACTTCAGAAATCATGAACATTCTATATGCTAATTTAGCGAATGGAATGAAAAAAGATGCTGCACTTCGTCAGGCTAAAATTCAGTACATGAAATCAGCCAAAGACGTTTTGGCTCATCCCGCTTTTTGGTCCTCTTTCATTCAGATAGGAAATACACGACCTGTTTCTATCAAGAAGAAAAATAAAACAATGCCTTGGATGATTGGTGGGCTTATCGCTGCCTTGGTTCTTGTTGGTGGCGTTTCGATGAATAGACGCAAGAAAGAGCTGATATAAAGTTAGCCATTTCTGCTCATTTTTTAGCTCTATTTTTGTAGTAATAAATTACCATTAATCTTCAATAATTCCAGTATTTAAACCATCCAAACTCGTCGAATTTTTATCTTTCCAATAGGTCCGAATTTTATCCTTTCCCTGTTTTTCTGCCCAAGACTTTAGAATACTTCGCTCCTCTTTAAAATCCATTAAAGGCACGGCATAACCGCAAGACGTTTGCACCAAATCAATTTCTAAGACTATGATTTGTCGAGCGCCAGGATTTGCAGGAAATAAATCAATATGTTCTTGAAAAATGGCATCTCGCTCGTGATACACTTTTGCTGCTCCATACAATCTCAAAATCAATGGCTTGCCCTCAAAAGCACAGAACAGGATCGTCATTCGGCTATTTTCTGATAAATGGGTCGCGGTTTCGTTGCCACTTCCTGTCAAATTTAGCCACACAATTCGATTTTCATGAATGACTCGAAAGGTATCCATTCCTTTGGGGGACAAATTCACTCGCCCTTCCTTTCTCGCTGTTCCCACAAAAAACATCTTTTGGCTCTCTATAAATGCTATTAAATCTGGATTTAAACCTTCTAACTGCTTTGCCATTTTATTGTTTTTTAATCTTTAAGATGCTCTGTACGGTCAGATACAAGTCTTGCATCTAAATTACTTGCAGCCGTTTTTACCAAATCTATCGACTCTTTAAGGACTTTATTAAAAGACGTTTCTAAATCCAATAAAGTTTGATTCAACTTCTTTTTTTCCAAGAGCGTCTCGTCTGCCAATTTCATAAACTTCAACATACTGCTTTGTTCAATAGCTTTAATTTGATTCGCAGCATTGCTTTCAATTGCTTCTAATTGTTCTATATAATTCTTAATAGAAAAATCTAGGAGTTTTTTTTGACTTGTATATTCTAACTTTACCGCTTCTTTTTCAGTCTGAATTGCCTCAATAATAAACTGCCTTTCACTGACAAAATACGTTTCCTCTTCTTGCTTTTTTACTACTTTCTGCGCCGCTTTTGTTTTATTAATTTGATCTAATCTTTGATAATGTGCTTTTTCTAAGGCTTCCCATTTTGGCTGATAAAAAGTATCAATTGCCTTCGTTTTTTGTTGATAGGTTTCTTCTAAATCTTGCGCCTGTGCAGGTAGGTATTTTTGTTTTAAGAAAGCTTGTTTCCTTGCCACCGTTTTGCCTACAAAAGCCTTCCATAAAGGCTGTTCATTTCTCTTTTGATTAATTTCAAAACACTTTTTTCTATAGCTTTTTTTTAATTGATGGCATTTGTCAAAATATGCAATTTGATACCCTTGCCATTCTTGTTGTTTTGCGCTTACTTTTTCTTGATAACGGCTGTATTCTACTTCATAATGCTTTCTTTTTAATGCATGCACGTCAAAAAGCAGTTGAGCTTTTTGCAAAAAGAAAGGCTGCCATTTTGGAGCAATTACTTCTTCTAACAATAGGTTCTCAAGCGTTTCAGCGTATTCTAATTTAGCTTGAAAAGGCTGTTTCATTCGTTTCCAAAGACCTTGCACAGAAAGTAGAGCACTCTGTTGCTCTTTTTTTATGGTATTAATAATATGAGGTAATTTCTTTTGAATCTCTTTTTTAAACAAATCATCAAAAGAATTCGTCAGCCAATAGCGTTCTTTTGTTTCTAATTTGGGTTGATATACCTCTAATTCTTTCGCTTCTAGTTGATAACTAACTTGTTTTTCGGGGTTTTGTTCCTCTCCAAAAACCAAACACCAATCTTCCGCAGAAGGGCGTGCCTTGGGTTTCCGAATTCCGTGTACAAAACAAAGGTTAAATAAGTATTGCAGCACCGCAGGCAATTCATAAAAGGCTTGATGCAAAGAGGGAATGATGGCAAAATAAGCTTGCTGCTTATTATTATGAACATACAAACCATTTTTCAACTTCTCTCCTAAACCTGTTGCCGTTTCGTATTTCCCCTTGGTGGTAGCAGCAAAGGGATGAATTCCTAACAAAATTTTATAAAAAATAATCGCCATACTAAAGGCATCCCAACTTACGGGCAATGCTTCCGAACTTCGTTGAAGTAGATGAAACTCTGGTGGCGCAAATTCTGGTGTAGCCATTGCCGCAGGAAAAAGCATCTGATTCCCTTCTACAATCTCAATTGAATCCATGTCCACCAAGGAAATAAGTCCATTGGCTTGAATTAGAATATTATCAGGCTTTAAATCTACCATCACATAATGCCCTGTTTGATGGATGTGGTACAAAGCAACAGCAATATTAAAACAAACCTTTTGACGCAATTTTAAAGCGCCATCGGTTCCTAATTTAAAACGTTGCCATTTTTTAGGTAGATATTTTGGTAATTTTGCAGTCGCTAAGACTTCTAATAATTCCCCTTCAACTCTTGGCATCAGAAAACCAACAAAATTTTGTCCTTGTTCTAACAAAGCAATCGGCCAACTAATTAATTGTTGTTGGGCTTTATCTTCAAAAATTGGTGGATTTCCAATCAAATAGCGCAACTTATGTTGGCGTTGTTTGGTTCTCTTATTGGAATGATAAATTTTGGCGACTAAATGCTGGTAAGTGATTGGCACCACCACCTTATACAGGCTCCCCTCTCCTCCTTGAGCAAAAGGAGTTGTTTCTAAAATTAGAATTTCATGGGTACTGGTATGGCGAACTTTCATTCCATTGGCGGTTTAAACTCAATATTTCACCTAATAAGCATAGATTATAAAAAAACTAGGCTACATATAATTGACTAATTAATAGAAAATGTACCTTTGTGCCAAGATAAAGAAATTACTCAAATAAAAGTAATCAAAAAAAATGGAGATGGCAGTTTTTACACTACTTAGTTTTTAAGTAAAAAACGGTTTCTACTGCCCTACTATTCACACATAAAACTTACTCAAATTATGAACTACGATGTAATTGTAATTGGATCTGGACCAGGTGGTTATGTTGCTGCTATTCGCGCAGCTCAATTAGGACTTAAAACAGCTGTTGTTGAACGCGAGTCGTTGGGTGGCATTTGTTTGAACTGGGGATGTATACCAACAAAAGCCCTTTTGAAAAGTGCACAGGTATTTGAATACATCAACCATGCTTCTGATTATGGTATTGAAACTTCTGAGCCTAAAGCAGATTTTGGTGCTATTGTTAAACGTTCTCGTGGCGTGGCGGACAAAATGAGCAAAGGAATCAAGTTTTTGATGGGTAAAAACAAGATTGATGTTTTGATGGGCAATGGTAAGTTGGTTGCAGGCAAAAAAGTGGCTGTAACAGACGACAAAGGCAACACAAAACAATATGGTGCTAAGCATATTATCATTGCAACGGGTGGACGTGCACGTCAATTGCCAGGTCTTGATATTGACAAAGAAAAAGTCATTGGTTACCGTGAAGCAATGGTCCTAAAAGAACTGCCTAAGAAAATGGTTGTCATGGGTTCTGGTGCTATTGGGGTAGAGTTTGCTTATTTCTACAATACTTTGGGAACAGAAGTGACGATTGTAGAATACATGGATAGCATTTTGCCTAGAGAAGATGCCGATGTTTCTAAAGAAATGAAAAAAATCTTTAAGAAAGCTGGGATGCAACTAAAAACGGGTTCAGCAGTGACCAATGTTGATACAAAAGGTAAAGGTTGTAAAGTAAGCGTTAAAAATAACAAAACAGGAAAAGAAGAAATACTAGAATGTGATGTTGTTCTTTCGGCTGTAGGGGTGGTTCCAAATACAGAAAATATTGGCTTGGAAAGCTTGGGTGTTAAGACCAACAAACATGGTTTCATTGAAGTAAATGATTTCTACAAAACAAACGTAGAAGGTATTTATGCTATTGGTGATGTTTTGGCAACGCAAGCTTTGGCGCATGTTGCTAGTGCAGAAGCCATTACTTGTGTAGAAAAAATCGCAGGACATCATCCTGAAGCAATGGATTATGGAAACATTCCTGGTTGTACTTACTGTAGCCCTGAAATTGCCTCTGTGGGTATGACAGAAGCGGAAGCTAAAGAAGCTGGTTATGAACTTAGAGTAGGTAAATTTCCGTTCTCTGCTTCTGGAAAAGCTAGTGCAGCAGGTACAAATCACGGTTTTGTAAAAGTGATTTTTGATAAAAAATATGGCGAATTTTTAGGTTGTCACATGGTTGGTGCTAATGTAACAGAAATGATTGCTGAAATTGTTGTTGCTCGTAAATTAGAGACAACAGGTATGGAAATCGTGAAATCGGTTCATCCTCATCCAACAATGAGTGAAGCGATTATGGAAGCTGCTGCGGCTGCTTACGGCGAAGTGATTCACTTGTAATCGCCTTTAAAATATCGTTTAAAATAAGATAAACGCTGACTCTTTTAGAGTTAGTGTTTTTTTTTTGGAATTCATTTTTACTTAGCAGTAAATAGTAAACGCTTAAAAAGGGCATCGCCCTGACACCATTTAGAAGAAAACAAAAAAAGATAAAAGCTTCTACCTTAGTAATATAACAAGCAATAAAATATATCTTTTCACAGAGCAATCGAAATAAGACTCAACTTATTTTTATATCTTTAAAAGGCAACAAAACTAAAAGGGTTCCCCCACTCTTTTATTAAAAATAATCAAATTTTTATTATGCAGATTTTAAAGCCTTTTTCAAAATCTGTGGCATTTCTGTGCCTCAGTGTTGTCCTTCTAATTATTAGTATTGTCCTTCCTCATTACGCTCAAGATGACAGTACGAATACAAGTGCCTCTATTCCTAAAAGCCCAGAAACAGCCGAAGAATACCTCAAGGCTGGTATTAGTTTACAGAATAAAGGCGATTTCAAAAAAGCAACACCTTTATTTCAACAAGCATTGGGGCTTTATAGTCAAGAAGAGAATTGGAATGCAATTGCTAAAACAGTTTATTATGCCGCTAAATTAAAAAGCTTAGATTATAGTAAGAAGTTATTTAATGGCAGTATTGTAGAGGGCGCCTTAGCTCAATTAGTCCCTTTGTTGCCTGATACTAGTTACTGGATGGGCAAGCTTTATTTTGCGAATGGATCTGCTTATAAATATGGGAAAGGTGTAAAAAGAGACAACAAAAAAGCTTTGCTATTAATGCAGCAATCACGGGCTATATTCGAGCATTCTGGCTCTTACACAGATAAAATTGATGTTGATTTTTATATTGCTAGGCAGATAAAAAGAGCGACTAAAGACAAAAAAACAGGCTGGATTAAAACATTTGAAGCACTTATTCAAACAGCAATCGAAGCTAGAACACACTTAGACTTCGATAATCCAACTAGAACCGACATAAACAACTACCTTTTAAGTGAATGTGTCAACAAATCTGAAGCAGCTAGAAAATTCATTCAAGATGAAAAAGTACTGCTCCAAAAAGAAAAACGTTGGGCAGATTATATTAATACTAGTAATATGCTTAGCCAAGGCTTTTACTCCATTCAAGATTACTCCTCGATGCAAAAGCAACTGGAAGAAGCTAGAAGTGTTTTAGAAAAAAATGTCTTGCCAAAGGACAAAGCTGATTTAGCTAGTCAAACCTACTATCTTTTAGCAACTTGTTATCGACAAATAGGAGATTTAGAACAGGCTTTCATTTTTTATAAAAAAGCAGAGGAAGCTCCTCTCAATCCAAATGTAGAGTTAGCCCTATACCAAGGTATGGGAATGCTTTATTTACAAAAAAACGATTTAGAAAATGCAGCTTTATATTTTAATAATGTAGCCATTTTAGCTCAAAAAACTAAGAATTATGTTTTAGAAGGTCGTTTACCACATGATTTAGGTTGGATTCAAGAACAAAAAAACTACCTGCGACTTGCTTTGAAATTATATAAGGAGTCACATGAAAAGACGTTAAAAAACAGAAAGTATCTAAACGATGATACTGGAAATCAGATGCAAAGTTTGATCCATACGAATCATTCGATTGCTCGGATTAATTATAAACTAAATCGCCCTGATTCTGCCTTTGCTTCGCTTGAAGAAAATCAAGCTTTGCACAACAGCCCTTCGCTTTATTACCCAAATGGCAATCCTTATCACAACTACACAACAAATCTATGGTTTGGAAAAATTTATACCCAAAAAAGAGATTTTGAGAACGCAAAACGTTCCTTTGACAAAGCATTGGAACAAGCGAAGGAAGTTTCTTCTGATATTCCCTACGGTTTCTATAAAATCCATCAGGCCATTGCAGATCATTATTATGTACAAGCTCGCTGGGAAGAAGTCATTCAAAACTGTCAAATAGGAATACAAAAATTGATTCCAGACTACCCGATTGCATCTATTGAAGCTTTACCCGATTACAAAAAAACACCTTTTTTAAGAGAATTATGGGAATTGGTCTTGTTAAAATCAAAAACCTTTGAGCAACAAGGAAAAACCAAGTTAGCTTATCAAGCTGTCCAACATGCTATTCTTATTATTAATGCCTTACAAAATGGTTTTAATGGGGAAGATTCTAAATTGTTTATTACACAAGTTACGATTCCTACTTATGAACTAGCGATTGATCTTGCCATCAAATCAGAAGATAAAGCGGCTGCCTTTTCTTATGCAGAACAGAGCAAAAGTGTTTTATTACTCAGTTCCTTGAAAAATAATGCCGCTAAACAATTTGGGAATATCCCTGATAGTTTAATTCAAAAGGAAACAGATTTAGCTCAAAATGTTGTGGCTTATGAAAAGTTACTTTTTGAAGCAAAAAACTCAAAAGACACTTTGTTGACCAATACTTATCAACCTAAAATTCTTAAAATACGTCAGCAAATGGCGGCTCTTCAAGTTTTATTTGAACAAGAATATCCTAAGTACCATGAACTAAAATATCAACCACAAATTGCCAGCGTAAAACAAACGCAAGATTACATCAATGATACCACTCTCTTGATTGAATATTTTGTTGGAGATAGCAGCATTTATATCTTTGCGATTCAAAAAGAAGGTTTTGCTATTAAAAAAGTCAAAAAAGAAGCTTCCTTTAATAAAGTAACCAATAAACTTTATCGCGCTCTTAAAAATATTGGAAAGATCAACACAGAATATGATGCACTGGTAGAACAATTTAGTAGTAGTTCTCATCAAATTTATAAACAGTTCCTTGAACCTGTTTTAATACCCAACAAGAAGCAATTAATTATTGTTCCAAGTGGTAAACTTGCCAACCTTCCCTTTGAGGTCTTTTTACAAAGCGTGTCTAATCAACAAGAGTCTGGTGATTTTACATCTTTAGATTACTTAATCAACGATTATATCATCAATTATCAATACTCGACTTCCTTGATGTTGTATTTCCACCCTCAATTATCCAATAATGGAAAAATATTGGCAATGGCTGCTTCCTATAATTTGTCAGAGGAGGAGATTAAAAGCATTTCCGTTAAAGATACTCGTGCGGGTAGTTTGAGGTCTAGCTTAGATCCAATCCCTGGGACAAAACAGGAAGTGGATGCGCTTGAAAAAAGCTTTCATGGAAAATTTTTAGTGGATAAAGAAGCCAATGAAACTAATTTTAAAACCCTAGCACAAAGCAATGATTTTTCGATTATTCACATGGCAATGCATGGCATTGTAGACAAGCGAAATCCTGAATATTCTTGTATGGCTTTGACCAAAGCATCTACCGATAGTTTAGTGGATGATTTGTTATACGCTTACGAAATTAACCTCTTGGATTTAGAAGCAAATTTAGTCGTGCTTAGTGCTTGTGAAACGGGCTATGGAAAGTACGAACGAGGAGAAGGCGTGATGAGTATTGGACGTGGATTTATGTATGCTGGCGTTCCTAGTATCGTCATGACTTTGTGGCCTTTGAGTGATGGCTCTGGACCTTTTTTGATTGAGAAACTATACAAAGGCTTAGCAGATGGACTTCCTAAGGACCAAGCACTTCGTCAAGCAAAACTAGCTTGGCTCCAAAGTTCGGGCAAAAAGACAGCACATCCTTTCTTCTGGGCGAGTTTTATTACTTTGGGTGATAATAGCCCTATTTATGTTGCAGAACAAGACTTTTTTAAAGATAACTGGATCTATATCCTAATTGGCTTATTAGCCTTGGGTGCCTTGGGTTTTGCCTTCAAACGCAAAAAAGAAGTGGCTTAAATAAGGGATAAAAAAGAAGATTTGAAAATGCCCTGTACTGGATTACTGGCATTTTCAAATCTTCAAATATCTCGATAAAACTGCTTTATTTTACTCCAAAAAAACGTTTTACTCCTTTCCCCATTCCTGGATCATAAGGTACAAATCCCATCTTTCCCCCTTTCTCAATACAAACAATTCCTGTATTATGTTTCTTTATAAAACTAGAAATATTTTCTACCCCAATAATTTCACCTTTGCCGTTTTTGACCTCCACATTATGGAATTTTTCGTCTACATAGATGAGGTCAATCCCTGTTCCTAACAACATTTGACCAGCCTCGCTGAGGTAATAGCCAAAATCTCCTGAATCTTCCTCTGGATCTAAGCCTCTTTGATCAAAAGCAATGGCAATACGATAACTTTCAACATCAATTGCTTGATTCGACAAAGCTCCTGCAAAGGTCCAGCCCTCTTGTCCTGTTGGCGTTATTACTTTATAAAAAGGCGCCTTCATTTTGCGTCCTCTCAGGGTTGTTTCAATTTCATTAGGAGAGATTTCACCTGTAAAGGTCAACGCAGTTCCTTCTGCTACTTGAACCATTTCTTTCGCTTTTAAGCCTGGTTTTTCTCGGATGCGCAATTTATCTACCCAAGCATAGACTGTTTTTTGTTCTAATTTTTTTTCAACTTCAGCTGTTGGTGCTGTTTCAGCATCCACAACTTTCGCTGTTGAGGCATCTGTATCACTGATTTCTGTAGAATTCGAGTCACTCCCACAACTAGATGCTAAAAATAAGATTAGACTACTCAAAAAGAAGAGGCATTTGTTCATGTGATTTGTTTTTATAATAATGATTGAGCACAGGATAAAATAGGTATTAGATAGTAAAAAATATCCTGTACACAGAATAATGATAGAAGATAAAATTTCAAATATTCTATAAGCGAATATACAAAATCTAGCATAAATTTTATCAAGAATAAATAATGCTAGAGATGGCGTTCTAAGAAGTTATGATATTGATAAGGTTGCTTTGATGGCTTGCCGTTGTGTAGAAGATTAGTACTCTACGCTACCGTTTTTAAAATTTGACAGAAACGTAGTTCAGCAAAGCTATGGGCTTTTTTTAACTAGATTGCTTTTTAAATGTTGAATTTTTAATGTTTCCGATGCTATAAAGCATTCATCATTAAAAATTCAACATTAAACATTCTTGCGACGCCTTTATTCCCCTTTTTTATTTATCAGACCTAATTTTAGCGCTTGATGCATTTCTAATCTTCCTCACTCTCCGAAGGATAAAAATCATATAAATACACATACTCCCAAACAAGATCACCTTTAGGTGAAAAGGTTTTTGCCCCCATTAGTAAGCCTTTTGAGTCATATTCGTAAATCGTTTCGCTGGATATTTTTTGGCAATTTTCATAAAAGTGAATCTCTTTTTTCAGCAAGTTATCCTCATAAAAATATTCATAACAATAATAATTTGTTTGCATTATTCTCAATTGCTCCCCCAAGTAAATGCGTTTCTCTGACGAAGGCTCCTCTCTTTCATATTCCTCCTTTGTGATGGTTGAAACATCCATTTTTTTGCTATAATCTTCGTCATATATGGTGTAAAATTGTACACTATCCAATTGAGCGCCAGCATTTTTGTAAATAAATTGACGAACATTTATTTGGTAAGACCCTGTCTTGTCTAAGATCAAATCTATTCTATTTGGGTAGGAAGGATTATTAATATAACGATACTCATATTTATAGACGAGTGGTCCTTCAGCTAGGTAGTGATAATCTTCCATTACATTTCCTCGAACATCAAATTTATGATTATCAAGAACATAGCCTTTTCTCTTTCCAATTTTAATCGTCCTTTCTAAATAATCTGCACTAGGGATTATCGTTCTTTTACGAGTTTTCCAAAGACTTACTCCTCGATATCTTTTTATCTTATGAAATCTAAGGTATTCGGGATACTGCAAGGGGACTAAACCGTTTTGTTTGGGCATGGGCGCTACCTGCTCTTTTTTTTCTACAAATTGTAGTTCTTCATCTTGAAAAGCAAATAGATACTCGTTCTTAAAAACAGCTTCTTCTCCCCTATAGGCAAATTCCTTGGCAGAAAAAAGAATGGTATCAAGCGACCGAAACGTCAATTGATGCCTTCCATGAATGTCTTCAATATCAAAATCTGTTTGCGAAACAAGCTTGTGATCAACACATAACTTCAAGCTTAAATTTCCTGTGTAATAAAGAGGCACTCCAGGGGCACCATAATGCATCTCACAGTAATTTAAACCATATAAAAGCAGCGTATCAGGGTAAGTATCTAGACTTCTCCATCCAGCAGCAATTAGCCCTCCCCAAATATATCCTTCTCTTCCTTTAAAACTTATTTTATACCAATTTGCTCTAATTTTATTGGATTCATAAGAGGCTGTTGTCTTTTCTATAATTTCCACCTTCGCTCCAAGAGACAAAAAATCAATAATCGCTCCATCCTTTACAGAAGGTTTATCTCTTACGTTCGCTTTTGAAGCAACAATGTAAGTCCTTTCACCAACTTCCAAATTGTGATAACCTTTCGGCTTTATGCGTTGAGCGATTGTGGTTTGATAGCCAAAACATAGAATCGAAAATAAGGCAATGTACTTGATCATTCTGTTTATTTTTTGAGCATTTTATTGCTTTTGGGTTTGGTCAGGCGAAAAAAAAATAAAAAGAGGATAAGTTTTTCAACTTATCCTCATCTCTAACTTAACTTAACTATAAAAACACCCTATCTTAAATTTCTTTTTGTTTATAACATTACTTCGTGGAGAACCCGAAGGCTCAGCGCAGCTAAATTATATTAGTTTGATTATCAATAAAATAGCCTTGCTTTGTCAAAATGACTAAATTTTTGATAATCAAACTAATATGAAATGGTTTTTATGTTTTTTGCTAAAAAAACTAAAAATCCCACGAAGTATTATATAAATAAACAATTTATATCCTATAAACTATTAATAGTCGTTTGCAACTGTGCCTGTGTCACAGGATTCATAGGAACTTGTAGCGGACTTGTGAGCGCAGATATCGTCGTATTCAAGGTTCCTAAATAGAGCTGTGTAGCATCCATTCCTACGATAACAACGGTTACAGCCTCTCCAATTGGCAAATTATAAGAGCATTGGAATGTTCCTGCTGCTGAATTGTAATATAAAGAAGCAACAGAATTGATGTTAGTAAAAACAACATAGGCTGATACATCTGTCAAATTCACTCCTGCCGTAAGTACTGGTTCTGCACTAAATGTTGTTGTTGTATTATTAGCACCATAAAAGTAATCGCAGTTGATCCAAGTCAAACTATCAAAATTAACTTGATAATTCGTATTCGACGAATCGATCCCAACCCAAGTAGAATCGGCTGGTGTCCAAGTAGAATCAGATTCTGTAGACGTAAACAATTCCATTGCAGAAGGATTAGAAGTCGCATTACTAATTGGCACTTCCATAAAGAAGTCTTGATTCAAAAATACTTCCTGTCCTGCCGAAGTTGCTTTTAATGAAAACTCTCCTCCAGATTCTAACAACTGTCCATTAGAAGCAACCGTCATGCGCTCGCTCCAAATCATGTCACCTTTTGCAAAAATTTCTTTTAATTCAAAATTAACTTGCCCTGTGACGGTATTTCCTTGTGCATCTACAAAACTATTGGCATAGAAGGTGATTTTAGTCCCATCTGTCCCCGTAACGGTTTGAGTAGTATTTGCTGCAATAGTAAAGCTTTGTGTTTGCGGTGCTTGCGTTTCAAAAAGCTCGCTAATATTATCATAAGGCAAGGGCTCTCCAGTAGGAGTTGTCACGTCATCTTCTTTACATCCAATAAAAAAGAAAGAAGAAAATAAAACTAAAACTAGTAGGGATTTAACAGCATTGATTGTCATAAATGATCGTATTAATTTGTGTTTAGGTAATTATTATTTACCCTACAAATGTCTGACATTCTTTTATACCCTAAAAGAACACATTAATTACAAAATTAGACACATTATCTATTTAAAAATTTAATAAACCCTGTTTTACAAATAAATAAAGCATTAAATCAAATATAAACTTTTAAAAAACCACTTAAACTATGCTTATTTTATTTTTTAAGTTCGTTGACAAACTCACTAAGATCTGTCAAAGGTGATTATCACGATAAAAACCCCCTCAAAAAAATTCTGAAGAGGCTTGTGTATGCGAAGATATCCCAATTCATAACTGTTAAAAGTTAGCTTATGTTTTAAACTCCACACGATTTACTGCGTGAGAAGTTTGCAAAAGAACCATTTTTATTCTATTCCCTTGTTAACACAGTAGACATTGGGGTCATTTACAAATTCTGTGCAAGTCGTTGGTTTAATTCATAGCTACACAAATCGTTTAGCTTTTCCAACTTTTGTTGCAAGGCTTGATGAATAGCGGCCAATTTCACAAAATCATCCATCGCACCTTCATTTAAAATTTCTCTTAAGGCTTTCCATTCAAACTTTATTTGGGTTAACAAGCTTTGTGGAATCGCCTTTTTAAAATCCTTATCTAAAGCTAAAACAAGGACATCAAAACTTTTTTGACTGCTGTTTAAGCGATTTACAGATTGATTAACATCCCAATCTAACTGCTTCATCATAAAATAGAGTAAGGCACGTTGTGCATGGATTTTTAAATTATTTAATCGTTCGATTTGAGTGATAAAGTCGTTGGCTGAGGAGAGCGTATTTTCTTCTTTTAATGGATTCGTTTGATAACTAGGCATTGTTATTACATAACGTTTAATCCTTAAATTAACCTGATCACAAGCTGCCAGAAGCACCTGTCCATGCTCTAGTACTTTAAAAGTTGTGATGGCATCTATTATTTCAAAATTGGTGAGCAAGCGCTTATAATTTTTCCACATAACTTCAACCACATGAACAGCATCTTTGATGTCAACCGTTGGGGCAGCAAGCATCATAGAGCTTATATTGTTTTCAAAATCCAATGTTTGATCTAGTATATTTTGTTGATAAGCATACTTAGCTGCTTGATGTTTCCCTGTTACATAAGCAGTCGTCATTTGTTGAACCAACAAAGACTGTTCAACTCCTTGTCTAAGAATATAACTCAAAGAAAAGTTACTACTCAAGACCTCGTAAGTCTCTACTAATTCTTGTATATTTTCCTCTATACTGCGCCCATTCATCAAAATCTCATACAAGGTTTGAATATCATTGCCCTCTGTCTCAAATTGTCTTAAGATAGATTCCCACTGTGTTTTAATTAATTTTAAAGTAACTTGGATGGACGCAGAAGTAGTACTTGCATTCTCCAAGATAACTAGAATACGAGAAAATGATTTTTGAGTTGTTTCTAGTTGTATAGAATAATCTAAGTCCTCTCTCGCTTTTAAATTTGCCAAATAATAAGTCAATACCTGTTGGATCAAAATCTTTTGATGTTGAATTTGATTAATGTATTGATTGATTGTAATCAAATCATTATTTTCTTTCAATGTGTATTCGTATTCATATTCATATTCTTGATAAGCAGAATGAAGCATTTTGGAAGCTTTTAATAAGGCAGAAGACTGATTTAGTAGTTCACTGATGGATTCCTTTTTAATAGTCCAATCTGCAATGCCTTTATAATTTTTCCAAGCCAAACGAACCGACTGAATATATTCTTTCACTCGCTGATTTGGAACAAAAAGGCTTAACTGATATAGTTGTTCTTCAAACTGTTCCACAGCAACTCTTCGCTCTTTATATAAGGTTGGATTCCTAACGTCATGGCATAAAGTCAAGTAAATTTTTGAGATTTTTTGTGATAAAAATTGTTGATTGACTGCTATTTCCAAAGCTTCTTTTATCGAAGGGCCTTTGTTGTTAGCACAAATCAATTGAGGCAAAAATAAACTACAGACTAGGACAAACTGAGTAATTTGTTGCATGATTAGATGATTGTAAGAGTGTACTTATTAGATTCTATGTAGTACAAAATTACAACTTTTATAAGTCCTTATCAAGCTATTTTTTAGCTCCTATTCTATATGAATTCTATGTGAATTTTTCCTTTGCCTTCAAATGCCCTAAAGGTCTTGATTATCAAAATTAAAACCTGAAAAAATAAAATAATTTAAAGTTATATTTAACAATTTGTTAATTTAGGTCTATTGCTTAGCTGCTGCTAAAAGAATCAAGGAACGTTCAAACCAATGCAAAACAGCCTATTGATAAGAGAATGTAGCGACTAGTGTAATGGTAGCCTTTTGCTACTGGCGCAATACTAGATCGCTACTCTCTCGGTGGAATACCTTTTTTCAAAACTTGATTTTTATAGTTCAATAAAATTTCCTTATCTTTTTCTTTTAAAATGAAACCGTCATAGTTTATACTTAATAGTAGAGCCTCAATTTTTTCTAATATTTCTAATTCTTTTTTATTAAACATTAACCTTCTTTCTTCTTTCTTCTTTTCAGAGTTTGAATAAAAAGATGAATAAACTAAAAAAGTAATTATCGTTTCTTGTAAAGAATTTTGAGATACTTCAGTATTAAAATTCTCTAACATGTAAAAAAGAATTCGTTTTTGCTCATTTAAAGCCGTTATATCTAATGACATTTTTCTTCTAATTTAAGATCCTTTTTTTATTTCTTTAATAACATGATGGGTTTCTTCATAATAATTATTTAAATTATTATCAACCTTTGTTCCATTTGGTTTATAGTGACTAGGTTCCCCTGTAGGAGATCTCTTTCCTATACGTAGATAAGGATTTTTATGTTTTTCACTTTAGACCAGCCCCATTCATCATTCTGATTTGATTACTTTTATTTCCAGGAGCATGGTGATACTGTGCCAGTATATTTCCACAAAATAAATGCCCGAAACTAAATCTAACTTCACTTGGTGAATAGCGTTTCTAATCGATTGCTTTTGGTATAATGCACGACCATTAAAATCAAATAAACGAACCGTTCCCCCAATTGCATTTAAGCGGCTTCATCATCAGGATAAACAATTCGAACATGGTTCATGCTTTTTAGTAATTGCTTAAAGACTTTTTTCACCTCTTCTAATTCTCGAAAAGACAAATTGGTATTTTCCAACTGCCCCATCGTTATTTTTCCTTGAATAATCTTATCTACTAGATGATTAATATCCTCTTCTGTTGGAGATTTTAAGCTCTTTGAAGCAGCCTCCAAAGAGTCTGCCATCATCATGATGGCCTGTTCTTTGGTTTTTGGCTTGGGTCCAGGATAAGTGAAATTAGTAGGATCAACGTCCAAATCAGGGTTTTCTTTTTGGCAGGTTCTATAAAAATACTCCACCCTAGTTGTTCCATGATGGGTCAAAATAAAGTCGATTAAAACCGTTGGTAGTCGATTTTTCTTAGCCAATCGAACGCCCTCTGTTACATGTCTAATAATCATTTGAGCGCTTTCTAAATGGGTTAATTTACAATGCGGATTCTCATCATTCTGATTTTCAATATAATATTGAGGAGCTGACATTTTACCAATATCGTGATAGAGCGCCGCTACTTTTACCAACAAAGAATTGGCTCCAATAACTTTGGCTGCGGCTTCGGATAGATTCGCTACTTGCAAAGAATGTTGCAAGGTTCCAGGAGCTTTAATGGACAAATCTTTCAACAAGCGATTATCCATGTCTGCCAACTCCACTAAAGTAATGTCCGAGGTCAAGCCAAATAACTTTTCAAAAAGCGGAATCAAAGGATAAGACAATAGCGTCAGAAAGACATTAAACAAAACCCAACCCAACATATCCCAACGCACGCCTTCTTCTATCACCGTTCCGTTGGCAGAAACAATTGGAAAAATAGTTCCAGCATGAATGATTTCTAAACTAATAAACCCAGCAGCATAAGCAATTCCTATATACAACAAAGAGACAAAAAAGTCTGACAAATGCCTAGTTTTTAATTTATTAACAACCGCAACCATTCCTACTAAAATTTGAATTAGTATAAAATGATAATCTAAGGATAACAACATGCTTATCAATAAAACAATAATCACATGGGTAAACAAAGCCAATTGAGCATTAAAGAAATTAATGATAATAATTGGAATGATACAAAAAGGAATGACATACAAATCCAATATATAGGTATCGTGTACCACATAGGCTAAATAAGCATAGCCTGCTACGATTAACAAAATCAAGGAAAAATGCCGTAAATTATTAAAAACCTCTGGCGCATAAAACTGCATAAACAAAGCAAATATCGCAATTAAAGCAACTGTCAAGGCTAAATAACCCAAATAAATTAACCAGCTGTTTTTATGTTGATTAATCTCTTGGTCATATTTTGTTTTGTATGAAATCAACTTAGAATAAGCGACCGAATCGATCAAGCGATCTCTAGTGATAATAGGGTCTCCTGCCTTGACCATGCCTCTATAAGGCGAAACGCTGTTAAAAGCATTTTCTAGGGATTTTCGGGTGACGACGCTGTCAAAAACAATATTGGGAACCACTAAAATTTGTTCTAACAAATCAGACAAAAATTTGGATTCTGTTAGGTTTTCTTCTACACTGTATAAGGTATCTACTAGAAATTGGATGGCAGCCTTATTTGTAAAAACATCTTGAACGGTGTATTCCCCCAAAGCTACATTTCCATCTAATAATTCAAACACAAAGACTTCTTCTTGCTCAAGATGTTCTGGCTGCAATTCGATCAAACGCTTGGCATATATTTGATCTAAAACTTCTAAGCCAAATTGAACATATTCTAAAGAATCTAAATGCTTTTTGGCATCATTAAGGGGTTCGTAAAGTGCCCAAGTGGTTTGAAAAGCCTTTTCGAACGCTTGCTTTTGAGTTAAAACAACGTCTTTATCCCAACGATAATAAGGAACAATTTGTTTGGCAATCTGGTTACGCTCTTGGCTAATCTCTTCTGCTGTTTTCTTAATTGGAAAATCAAAAGGAGCTTTCAAATCGTTGTGTTTCCAACGTTTGCCTTGTTCAAAGTCATAATCAAAATTCAAATTTGTAGGAAAGAACAGGCTAATAAACAAAGCCAACATTCCTAACAAAATGAATCGCACAATCTGTGGTATGCTATTAATTGAATTCTGTATTATTTTTAAACTCATAATTTTGGTACTGTAGTTCTCTGTCAATCAAGGAACAATCTTATTTAGGGAGGTAAAATAAGAGTTATTCGGCTTTATTTATAATTGTCTCCTCCAATACTTTAATATAAAGTTATATTCTATATCTTCAAAAAAGCTTCGCCAACTCCAAAAACTAGAAATAAAGCATTAATAATCAAATAAATAGACGCTTAGGTTTGCTATTTTTTTTAGAATTAATATTGTTTTCATAATACTGTTATTCATAATAAATGGCAAAAAAATGAGCCAGCCCCGATTTAAGGGATGACTCATTTTTATAGATAAGTTGATGCTGCTAAAGAATAAACACCTTTTAACAGCCTTTTCTGTATTTTAAAACTACTTCACTTTAGCGACTTTTCATTTTTGAAACTTGTTTTTGGGGTTGAATAGTAGTATTGACACTAGTACACAGATGAACGATATCTGTACTCACATTTAAAACATACTCTGTACTATGCGCACTTACAACGCTTCCATTCACTCCTGTTAACGTCACTCTTAGGCGATAAGTATTTGATCCAGATAGACTTTGTATCATTGGAGCGATAGCCGAAAGAGGGAGGTGATAAAACAAGGAAGTAGAACCTGCTATACTATACAAACTACTAACAGGTGTATTATTAACGGTTTGCTGTGCCACAGGCGTTGTCATTGCTCCAGAAGCAGCAAAAGATTCTGTTTTGATATTAAAATGCGTCCAAGTAACTGGTGACCCAGTACAAGAAGCTCCACTAGGAAGTGTTCCTTGACTGCCAATTTCCAGTACCACTTCTTTTGTATTGACTACTCTTATTGGCTCTAATAGACTAGCTCTTCGCTTACAATAGTGACCAACAATACTTTTAGACTCCACACATCCTGGAGCAATTGGAATACCAAAAATACGTACCTGTCCAACATTATTATTATGCCCTGGAGCACCAAATCCTACAGTATGACCATCTGCAGAAATCCCCACGCAATTTCCTGCATGATTTCGAGCGGCAACGCCATCTAAATCACTCCCAACTTGTGCCCAAGTACCTCCAGCCTCTTGATAAACTCTAGCATGACCTGCATCAGAACCATTAGCACTATTATCAATAGCTCCTGCAATGATTCGTTTTCCATTCGCACTGATTGAAACAAAGCGTCCAAAGTGATCCATGTTATTTTCACCAATAATATCTGCGCCTACCTGAGTCCAAATACCTCCATTTTCGCCAAAAATACGTACTTGCCCTTTCTCTACAGAAATACTATTGTAAGGCGCACCAACAACCACACGTTTTCCATCTCCAGAAAGTGCTACCGAAGAACCTGCCTGGTCCGCATTCACGTCACCAATAATAGCAGCACCAATTGCCGTCCAAGTACCATTATTTTCTTCAAAAACTTTAGCCTGCCCTGTTCCAACTCCATTAGTAGTATTCTGATTAGGGGCTCCAACAGCTAGGCGTTTGCCATCGCTCGAAAGAGAGACGCTGAAGCCAAAGATTCCTCCACCAGCAATAGTAGAACCAACTTGTATCCAAACACCATTCGTCTCCTGAAATACCTTTACTTTATTATGTTTTGTACCAATCGCTATTCGTTTTCCATCATTAGAAATAGCCACTGAATAATGAAGTTGTTCCGTTGATTGCCCTGTAATACTATTGCCTAATTGTGCCCAAGTACCATTGTTTTCCTGAAAAACCTTGACCTGTCCTGACAAATAGCCAGCATTTACATAGTGAGGAGAAAGCACTACAAGACGTTTTCCATCCCCTGAAAGTGATAGCCCAGAACCTGCTTGCTCCCCAGCAGTTGTTCCATTGATATCGCTACCGACTTGCACCCAAGTAGAAGAGGACGCTTGGTATTCATGTACTTTTACATGACCAGCATTAGAACCACCTGCGTTATTGTTCGGACCAGCACTAGCCACTCTTCTACCGTCTGCAGAAAGAGCCATCCTTTTTCCAAATGCATCTTGTGCTGTTCCCAAAATGTCACTTCCTAGTTGCACTTGACCTAACATTTGAACACTTGAAATTAGGCACAACAAGGCGATTAAATTTTTAATTCTTAAAAACATAAGTTTAATTTGTGAAGATTGTATAATAATGCGAATCAGGGATTAAAATAGACATTGAATGTCAAGTTACTATAATCAAAAATTTGAAAGGTTCTTAATTCTGTAAAATCTAACTTACTGACTGTCAATCTATTTTAAAAACCAAACTCCTGATTCGAATTAATAATTAATTGAGGAATGAAATTTTTCTATTGTTATAGAAATACAGAAAAAAAAACGGTGAATTCTTTCAGAGACTAAAAGTAGCACAGGTAATTCTTTTAAACAAGGGGGAATTTACGAACTGTTGATTTGAGTTCATGAATTGTAGCTTATCAATATGAAACATCTACCAAGCTTTTATTCCAACAATTATTACATTCATTTGAACAAAAACGCAGTTGCTCTATTTATTCTTTTGTACCTTTGTTCTTTTAGTAATCTAGACTTATTACAGTGTAACATTAATTTTTAATAGAATAGAGTAATTTTTGAAGTAAATACTGGACAGGCCTGCTTCGTACCTCGCAGAGACAACCAGTCTTTAAACTAGGGCTGTCTCTGCAAGGCACGAAGCAGGCTTACACTACAAGAGCATTTGTATTTTATTATTTATAACTTTTGTTACAGTGTACTTACGACTTTCTACTTAAAACTTATATCCCAATTCATAACTGTTAAAAGATAGCCTATATTTTAAACTCCACACAATTTACTGCGTGAGAAGTTTGCAAAAGAACCATAAATTTTAAGTAAAACGCCTACAAATAGCTTTGTCGCTTGTCTTAATTTCAAGGCTAGTTTTTCTATCTTTGTAACAAGCAGTCATTTTATAAAAACCCAAAAGCACATGAAACTATTTTTGTTCGTTCTTTTATTACAAGTCATTCACCATTCCAAGGCCCATTGTCAAAAGGCTACGGCAGATTCTTTAATCAACATCAATAAAATTAAGGCTTCCAACATCTATGATCGTGTTTATGGAGATAAATATGTTTTTACGGATGATAGGTATATTTATACCGTAAAACTTGTTCGTAGGGAAATTGAAATTTACCGCTTTGATACAGAGAGCAATGAAATGAACAAGACTCCTCCTGATCCTGTAATTGCTTCAAGAGATATTAACGTGTTAAGCGTTTCTAAGTTTGGAGAGAATTATGCCATCTTGTACACAAAAAGAAACAACCGAAAGGATGATGCAAGGGTTTTTAATAGCCTCCATTATAGATTAATTGACTTTGAAACAGGAGACATCAGCGAAGAGGTAGAATTAGATCGAATGAAAGTTAGACAGCTAGATCAATATAAATATTGCTTCTCAGAGGACAGTTCCTTTTTGATGGTTTATTATTATTTGGAGAATGACAATAATCAGACGTCTTCAAGAAAGGTAAAATGCCTTATTTATCAAGATAATTTTGAAATTTTTGAGCAAGGAACGGTTAAATTCCCCTATGACCGTATGAATGAAAGCACTAAATTTATTTTTGTGACCAACTATGCCACGCCTTATATTATCACCAAACACGATGAAACAGGTGCGCACAAATTTCTTAAATTAAAACTAAACAAGGAAGTAGTGGAAGAAAAAAGCCCTAAAGAACACGCAAAATGGGGCAAAGTGTACACGTACCTTAATACTAAAGACCAAGTTAATTTAGTGGGTACCTACAACAAAGGTCAACAACTCTTCATTCAAGACCTTAATGATCCTGAGAACATTACGGTTATAGATTTGCCTAAGAATGTCTATGCTTCCATTGCCAATAAAAATCATTTTAGAGACTTGCTGCTATTTAGTGTTCGTCCATGTGAAGATGGTGGTATGTTGGTGATTATGCAAGAGTTTTATAAAAAAGCCGTTCGGAAATATGATGCCAATTTATACCCCAATGGTGGTGGTTATTATAATGCTATTGTCGATTATTTCAAAAACAGGTTGCTCATACGTTTTGATAAGGACAGAAATATAAAATGGACGGCCAACTTACCTCAAAATGATCCTGATTACAGCACGAATTTCAAGTATCAATTAATTGATAATCAACACTATTTTTTCAGCATAAAAAAAGTTATTGACAAAGGCAGTTTATCCATTCCACCTAGCAAACATTTAACAGAAGAAACGCTATATAGTTATACCAAAAACAAAGATAAAAAGGTCGAAATACTGACGCTTTGTATCGTAGACGATGTCTCAGGACAGTATCGCCTTGTTGATCTATTCAATGCGGAATATCAAGCAGGTCATGCCATAAATAGAATCGATTTGGACTATATTATGGTTACTAACAATACCATCTCAACAGAGTTTTCGCAAGAAAGCTTCAAGAATACGTTCATATTAAGTTTACCTCTTAAAAAGTAAGGTTCTTTTGCAACTCTTCTCACGCAGTAAATCGTGTGGAGTTTTTAATTACAGGTAGCTCTTAACTAACTTTTAGATTTTAGATACTAGATTTTAGACTAAACAACTGTTAATCAATTTTTTAGTCTAAAATCTAATATCTAAGAACACAGCGATCTAAAATCGTTAACTTCGAAGCCTACTTTTAAGTATTATCACACGATTTACTGCGTGAGAAGAGTTGTCAAAGAACGAAAAGTAAAAGCTCTTTATAAAAGAAAACTCATGAAAACAGCCCTCCTATTTATTACATTATTAGTTGTTACTTCTGTATTAACAATTGCTTGTAAATCAGAAAACAAAGCCGTTACGCAAGAAATACTGCCCGTTCCTAAAGAAGTTTTAAAACCTTCAGAAGATGTTGTTTTTGTATTAGATGTTTCTACTTCTATGCTCGCTCAAGATTTTGTCCCCAATCGATTAGAAGCGGTTAAAAGTATGCTGAAAAAGATGATTGCAGAAAGAGAACCTCAACAGCAAATGGCTATTGTTTTATTTGAAGGGGAAGCCTTCGTGCTTTGCCCTTTAACTAAAGATTCTAGTGAGTTAATGAAACAAGTGCATCTTATTGAAGCCAATAAAATGGAAGGTGGAACAGCCATCGGTTCAGGAATAATGGCTGGGCTTTATGAGTTATCAAAAAGCAATAGTCTAAAAAAAGATATTCTGATATTGACTGATGGGGTGAATAACTCTGGGGAATATAGCCCTGATTTTGCTGCCCAAATTGCAAATCAGCAACACATTCAAATTCACGCCTTTGGTATTGGTTGCAATGGAACAGCGCTTAGTCCTGTTGCCAAAAGACCTGACAATACCTTTGTTTTTGGTCAAATGGCTGTTGAAATAGATGAAAAAACCTTAAAAAAAGTTGGCAAACAAACTCAAGGAAGTTATTTACGAGTCACTTGCAGTGCTGATTTAGAAACACTACAGCCTTTGAACTCTTTAATAGAGTACTCCAATCCTACAGCCATTCAAAATAAGCTAGATAGCTTTCCTAGCGAAGTTTTAGACTCGTTTTGGCAGGAGCTTCATTTAAAAAACGAAATCGCCTTCAGTCGTTTCAATTCCTAATCTTAACCTTTCTACCAGAAAACAGCCATAAAAGGGGCAAAATCGAAGAACAAAAATGCCTTAAAAGCATCCAATTATTAAATAAAGAAATAAAAAGCCCTTTCTAGGTTTACTAGTCCGTCAAATTACGTATCTTTGCAAGATTATGAAAGAAGAAAAAACAATCAACAACGAAGTTTACCTACTACAAACTATTGTAGCGGACCCTGGGCAAGAACCAATGCGCCTAGATAAGTTCTTAATGGGTAGACTCGAAAACGTTACTAGAAACCGTGTACAAAAGGCTATTGATGAAGGCTGGATCATGGTTAACGATAAAAATGTCAAGAGCAATCACAGGGTAAAACCTGGACATGTAATTAATGTTCGCTGGAAAAAACAAAAAACAGAAGGTGGTCCAATTCCTCAAGAAATGGATTTAGACATTCGTTACGAAGACGATGCCTTTCTAATCCTGCACAAACCTGCGGGCTTGGTGGTTCATCCTGGTATTGGAAATCACGATGGCACTTTAGTAAATGGTCTGGTTCATTACCTGAATTCCTTGGACATTATGCAACAAGACAGTGAACGTCCTGGTATTGTGCATAGAATTGATAAAAATACAACTGGCTTAATGATTGTTGCAAAAACAGAAGAAGCTATGTCTGATATTGCCAAACAATTCTTTGACCATAGTATTGTCCGTCGTTACCAAGCTTTAGTTTGGGGAGACCTAGATGAAGATGAAGGAACGATTACTGGGCATATTGATCGCCATCCAAGACATCGTAAACTAAGACAGGTTTATCCTGAAGGAGAACGTGGCAAACATGCCGTAACACATTATAAGGTGTTGGAACGTTTTGGCTATGTTACTTTAGTAGAGTGTCAATTGGAAACAGGACGTACGCATCAAATTCGGGTACATTTTAAGCATATTGGTCATCCTCTTTTTGGTGATGTGGAATATGGTGGAAATCGAATTGTAAAAGGAACGGTCTTTAGTAAATACAAGCACTTTGTCTTAAATTGCTTTAAATTACTACCTAGACAAGCCCTGCATGCAAAAACAATTGGTTTGATCCATCCTACTACAGGTGAATTTTTGAGTCAAGATTCGGATTTACCAGATGATATAGATGCTGTATTAGAACGTTGGAGAGCTTACACCCAAGGACGATTAGTATTGAGATAATTCATAAATTTTCAATAAAATAAACGAATAATAGTATTATGAAAACATTATTTTCACTAGTTATATTACTTAGTTTAAGTTACTCTTTTAGTAGTTGTAGCGAAGATTTTCGGACAAAGGATGAAGAAACGATCCTACAATACATCGAAGACAATAACCTAACGGCTATCGAAGCGCAGGATGGCTTGTATTACACGATGGATGTTGTAGGAACTGGTGCACAACCTTCTGGTGTGTATAGTACGGTGACCATTCATTATACGGGTAAACTTTTTGATGGAACTACTTTTGAGACTTCTGTTGGAGGAACTCCTTTTACTAGTTCATTAGCAAACGTGATCAAAGGTTGGCAATATGGTGTTCCTTACTTCAAAGTCGGAGGAAAAGGAACATTATTAATTCCTTCTCACCTGGCTTATGGGGCTAGTGGCTCTGGCTCAATTGGTGCGAATGAACCGCTTATATTTGAAATTGAATTGATTGACGCTCAGAACTAAGACGTTTTAAGTATAATAAAAGAATAGCTCTTTCTACATCTAGTAGAAAGAGCTATTTTCATTTAAAAAATAAGGTTTAAGAAACAACTAAAGTTTTACTCTAAGCCTTCTCAAACAAAGCAATACTCTCAATATGTGCCGTATGTGGAAACTGATCTGCTAGGCAAAAACGTTTCATCACATAGCCAGCTTCCATCAAAGTCATGGTATCTCTAGCTTGTGTAGAAGGATTACAAGAAACATAAACGATCGACTTTGCGTCTAATTCGATGATTCTCAACAAGGCTTTAGGTACAATTCCTCCTCTTGGTGGATCTAATACAATCGTTCCAATCTTTCCTTTGTACTGAGGATAATCGTACAAGAATTTACGCACATCTGCTGCATAAAACTGAATGCCGTCAATCCCATTTCGCTTGGCATTCTCTTTGGCATCTTCAATCGCTTCTGCCACAATATCCACTCCAATAACTTTGTCCACATTAGGATCGTTCGCCAACAACTGAGCAATTGTTCCTGTACCACAGAATAAGTCCATTGCAACGCCATTTGTCGTTCCAGAACTCTCCATTCCAACACGTACATATTCAATTACCTTAGAATATAATTGCTCGGCACATTTAGGATTCGTTTGAAAGAAGCTTTGCATACTAATTTCAAAATCCAAGCCTAGAATATTTTCTACGATTTTTGACTTTCCAAATAACAAGGTAGATTGCTCGGCAGGTTGCTTGGCAACATCTCCAACTTCGTCATTAATAGTGTGAATCACTCCTGCTAAACGCGTTCCTAAAATTTCTTTTAGCAAATCAACAAAAGCCATCTTGTCAAATTGATCAATGTCTGTACTAGTCGTCACTAAATTGAACAACAACTCGTCGTGTACATAGCTTTTGCGAACCACCAAAAAGCGGAAAAAGCCTTGGCTCTTGGCAGGATTCCAAGGCGGTAAATTCGTTTGCTCACAGTATTGGCGAATTTTAAGCATAGCGCCTTCAAACTGAGCATCAAACAAACCTGAATCTGCCTCTAAATTTTCAACCGCCCACCATTGACCTCTACGTTTAAAGCCTAAAGCAAAGCCCTCCGATTCTTCTCCTGTTCCTATTTCAGAAATCAAGGTAGAAAAAGAGTATTCCATCTTATTTCTATAATGCCAAACCAAAGGAGAGCTAATATAGGTTTCGAACAAATCTTTGATCCCTTCTACCCCACTCAAACGCTTGAACATTTCCAAGGTCGAAGATTCTTTATACTGTTCTTGTTTTTTTATTGGCAAGCGAGCGAAAGGCGCTCCAGGAATTGGCTGATAAGGCAAATCAATTTCATCTTCAGATGGCTGAATCACCTTTACCAATTTACATTTTGCAAAGCGTTTTTTCTTCTTTATAATTTTTGCATTCACAATTTGACCGGGCAAACTATTTTTGATAAACAAAACATAATCCCCTTGTTCTGTTTTCAATTTTGCCAAACCTTCTCCACCAAAAGCAACATCTTCAATAAGAACATGCTCTAAAACGGCTCCTTTCTTTATTTTTACTGTATTTGTATCCACTTCTTTTCTATGGTATTAATGTTTCTAATGCTTCCTCTTTCTTAAATAAGGAGTCAAAAGTAATCAATGAACTTCTAATAAAAAACAAAAGTAGAAAGTAGTCCTTTGATATTCTAATTGACAGACTACTTTCTACCTTAATTTTAAGACAAATTATTTTACAAATCTTAAAAAGCCGTTCCTTCAGCTTCTAATTTATCTAGTTTTTCAGATTTTTTCTGAATTTTTTTCTTCATAATATGCTGTTTAATTCCATTGCCTGTAAATTCTTTTCCATGCTTGGCGTAGCCAAATTTGGTATAAAAATCTAAAGCCCCAACATGTGCATACAAACGAATTTCTTTATATCCTTTCTCAATCAACAATTGTTCAAGAGATTCCAAAACGTCTCTTCCCACGCCAATGCCTTGCAAATCTTTGCGAACAACCACTTGGCGAAGCAGGCAAATTTTCCGTTTGTTCATAAACTCATCTTCCTCTTCACAAACTTTTGCCACCACAGCACCAATCAAGACATTTTGATCATTCTGAACCATCAAATGCACGTCTTTGTATTCTTGTGCAAAGTCTTCAATCGTAATTTCAGCATTTAAAGGTTCATAAAGCGTAGCAATACGCATGGCTACTAACTCATCATATTCAGGGGTAGCAAACATAACAGATGTAATATTCATAGTGCTTATTTTTTGTGTCATATGATTCTACTCCTCTAAATATACGATTTCCATTGAGGAGAACAGAAAAAAATAAAAAAAATATCCTTTAGGGAATCTTTTTTCATAGGCAATGGTTTAACTATCAACTTGTCAATCAAAGCCTAAAAGAAATTTTGTCTTTTTTTTTTCTTCTAAACAAAAAATAAAGCGATTCTTTTTCTTTTTTTTGTCAAAAGCTTGTATATTTGCAATCGCTTAGCACAAGCAACAATAACAAAATCGGCTCGATAGCTCAGCTGGATAGAGCATCTGCCTTCTAAGCAGACGGTCACAGGTTCGAATCCTGTTCGAGTCACCCAAAAGTCATTTAGATCATTCTAAATGGCTTTTTTTTGTTTGTGGTTTAGATTTTGATACCTTGCACAACATAGCTGCAAAGCTTATCTTTAAGCAAGAAAGAATGCTATAAGAATATTCCAAAATAGCTTCTAATATCAAATTAAGTATCTTATCTTTATTAAAAAAAAACATGAAATTAAATTTATTGTCTTGTGACGCTGACCGACCAGATAAAAGAGCGATCTCTAAATGTTTAACAGAAATTTCGCCTAGTATAGATCCATCTTTGTCGAATGAACTTACCGATATTTTATTAGAAGGAGATACCGTAGAAATTGAGGTTGATCCAAATTCTAACGCTCCTTTAAGAGCCTTGCGAAAATTAAGTATTGATTACGAAATTGTAGAGTAAGCTCTAATCAACTTCTAAAGGCAAAATCATAAAAAACAATAAAATGCTACACTACATTAAAGAGGTCTTAGAAAATATGCCAGCAAGTTGGTTGAGTTTGACAACACATCGACTAGATATTTATAATGAAAAACTGGCAAAAACTCAATTCTTAGAACAGTTTGAAATTTTATTTAATGCCAATAACTCGGAAACCTCGGCACTAAATGAATTACCTACGGCCTACGACTACATTCGATTAGGGCATCCATTATCTTGTTTATTGGAATGGGGCATTGCGAATTTGAATCATCTAAAACCAGAAAATGTAATTAGTTTTTCATCCAAGACCGTTCCTATTTTAGCCATTCTAAGAAAGAATTTATTAGAAAACAAAGCTACTCAAATCGTTTATACGGGTGAATTACCGACTTTCTTTGATGCGGAAGTATTAAGGAGTGTTTATGGCTATAATTTTGAATTAAAGCAAGTTGAGCAAGCTGCTGCCGTTTCTGATTTTAAGGGTAGTACCGTTTTTATTGCACAACAAGAGGACATTTCTACACTTGATCTACAATCAAATATTGACTTTTTTGTCCATCTTTATGGGCATTTAGGAAGTATTTTATTAATCAATGGAGAGCAAAACGAAACCTACATTTCAGACATTCAGCATGTCCGAAGAAGAGAGACAATTGCGATGACTCCAGCCAATTCGCTTCTTGCCCTAAAGGTCTTAACAAAACAAGCTTCTTTGGGTGATAAGGACGCTAATTTAGCCGCAAATAAAACACTTGTTTTAGATTCCATTGCCACGGTTACAGGTACAAGTACAGCAGCACTAGTTGGTTCTAGTGGTCTATCCATTCAATATGCGATTATGATGGGGCTGGTTCACAATGCACTAGAAAAACATCCAGGAAAGGCGATTAAATTTGTTGTTCCTCCCAATTGTTATGGTGGCACAAATGACCAAGCAAGACGAGTTGCGGCTTGTATTGAGAATGTTGAAATAATGGATTTACCAGTAGATGGCGGTAATGATATGGTTCAAAGTATTGATATCGTTTTAGATCAAATTGCTAGTGAAGATGCGATTCCTTATATCATCGCTGAAATTCCAACCAATCCTAGAGTGGAAGTTCCAGATCTTATACAGTTAAAAGCTGTTTTAAGTAAAGAACGTAAAACAAGCAAAGGGGCACTTGCGATTGATCCTGTTTTTATTTTAGATCAAACCTTCTGTCCTAATGTACATTTCTTAGGCGAAGGGGAAATACTCTCAACCGTTAGAACGATTTCTTTTGCCAGTGGATCAAAGTTTCCAAGTGGTGGGCTGTGTACTGCGGGTTATTGTGTTGGTAATAAAAAAACGGATGCTTTGATGCAAAAAATAGCACTGCATTTAAGGCTTTGTGATAATGAGGCAACTGAGCTGCAAATGGACATCTTAGCCAAACAATTGCCTTCCATGAAACAAAGAATTCACGATGCGTACAAGAATACTCGTGCATTTGTAAACTTCATTCAGGAGACCTTGCCAACGGCAAAAATCAATTTTGTTTCCGAAGAATTAGCAGAACAAGGATTTACACCTTCCGTGTTCTCCTTAGACCTTCCTACAAAAGGAAATACAGACGAAGAAAAAGAAGCTTATAAAAGAGCTTTAAATCATAAATTAATTCATTTAATGATTACAGAAATCCCCAATGAAAGCAAGTATTGTGTCAGTTATGGTCAGCTAAAAGGTTGCTACTGGACGATTCCTGCTACATCTACACAAGGGACGACCAAAGAAGGGGACAAAGATTATATTGCTCGTGTTGCACTTTCTCCTAACATGGATCTTGATCTTCATAAAAAAGTGTTTTTAGATTTTGTTGAAAATATTTGATGCGAATCAAGATGTCCTTGATTTTTTCTTTTGCCAAAAAACCGTAAATATTGCCCGTTTTCAAAGCAAAATTTACGGTTTTTTTATGGATTAATGCTTTGAGATAAAAAACCACCCTAACTAAACGATGTATAAATTATTCTTTATAAGCCTTGCAATTTCCTTTTTTTTTAGTTTTGTAACTCCTCCTGATCGTTTGACGAATTGGGATATACTTAAAGG
>CALDEP010000129.1 GCA_937942475.1 uncultured Aureispira sp. | reverse complement strand
TTTAAGATTTAGAATCCTTTTTAAGGCTATGAATTGGGATATAAGTTTTAAGTCGTAAGTCGTTTATTATCAAAACAAAACATACGACTTTCTACTTAAAACTTACGACTCATACCGTCTGATAAAGGTGCCTCTTTTTTTATGACCACAAAACTTGTTATTGAACCTTTTTTTTTAATCTATTTATAATATCTATTGTTGAGATTGAAGTTTTTGGCGTTCCCGTCCATACTCCCCTTCGCTGTATTGGGAGTACATATCGAGTTTTCTGATAATAATCAAAGCATCTATAAAGTAAGCTTCGTCAGAATCGCCATCTTGCTCTATATAAATCCAAAGCCCTTTCTTGTTTTTAGTTTCTTTTGCCTTTTTTTTCTTTAAATTAAACAAGGCTTCTTCAAATTCATAATTCGTCATCAACTTTCCTTCAAAGAACAAACCGTTCTCTGAAAAGTAGAGCATGGCAAGAATTCTATTTTCAATTTTGTATTCAAAATCAGGAGGATCACTTTGAGGAACCAATCCAAAATAAGATGGGCTTTTCATTTCCTTTACTAGCTCTAATCGAAGCGCTCCCATTTCTGCTGTTTCTTCTATTGGAATATATTTCCCTGATGAGCAAGAAAAAATGACCACCAAAGCCCAAAGAATTAATATATTTCTCATAATTTTTTCTTTTAGTTTAGCTTGTTTTTATTGTCAACCAATATACAGAAATAAGTGCAAAACTTAGGTTATTCAAAAAAAACAGCCCTACAAAATTAAGCTCCATCTAGCTTTCATAGTCCTAATCTAAAAGCTAGAACTTATGCCTTTTTTTGTCCACATCACTTGGAGACAAATTAAATACACATTTCAAAATGTCCTCAATTTATTGTCCAGCAATTCGTTTGAACATAAGCTATCCAAGCTAAGAATGCCCTTAGACGATTGCCACCAGTCGCTTTTTAACACAAAAATGCCTTGACAGTTTTCACGATCAAGGCATTTATATAGTTCTAATAATGCGAGCAAATGTTCTATTTATTATTTAGGCTTTGCATCCGTACTTTTTTCTTTATTTTCCAACGTAGCATCTTTTGCAGGATCATCTTCGATTCCAAATTCACGTTTCAGAATATCCTCCAACTGTTTGGGGTCAATACGCTTCCACATGATTTTTTTATTTTCATCTAGTAAGATCAAATAAGGATTCACTTTAAGATCATAGGTCTTTTTTGCAACAGCCAATGGATAGGTTTCATCAGAGGTATTGATAAAGTCCATCCCTTTGTCTTTCACTTTTGCATGACACTTATCAATTTCTTTCCAACTCTTACTACACACACCAAAGATTTCAAATCCTTTCTCTTTGTATTTTTTATAAACAGGTATTAACTTGTCTGTCGTCTTGCTACAGTTTCCACAGTCTGGATCCCAAAAATACAAAGCGGTAAATTTTGCTTTTACTTGATGCAAGTTAACAGGCGTTCCATCCAGTTTTTTCAAACGAATATTGGGTGCCGTCAAACCACATTGTAAGGGTTCTAAGCTCGCTACATTATCACAAATTTTCACCAATTGTGCAGAATCTACCCAATCTGCGTGTCCAGCACAATAGTACTTTTTACCCAAGAAAACATAAACAGCATCCATACAAATCACCTTTGTTTGGGCATATTTATTCAAGTATTCCGCAGCAGCATATTGGAAGATTTCTTTGTTTCCTGCTTTTAATGCCTTGTCCAAGACATAATCCACAGCCGTAATGACAGAATCAGGCATTTGCACCGCTAATTTTTCTGTCCAAAACTCTAATTTATCTTTGAATATAGGCGTGCGAATTAGGCGCGCATCTGTCCAATCAAAATTATCCCAATAGTGTGTTCTATAGTAATAAAAACCTTGCGCACGATCGTATCCTTTTGGCACTTCAGGTTGAAGAGAAGCCGCAATCAATTTAGAAGATAAATAATCTGGATGTTTCTTGATTAAATCTAGTTGATATGCTTTCACAGATCCACCAATGGCTACTCGTTCTTCTGTTAATTTCGTTTTCTTTTCAGCGTCTTTTTCTGCCTCAATACTTTCCCCTAGTTTGGTATCCTTGGCTCTTGTTTTAGCTAAGAATTTCAAATAATCTAAGAAGGCTTTGTTATCTACAGAACCTTCAATTTTTAGATTCTTACTTAGGTCTTTCGATTCATCTAACTTAGTAGATAAAGATAAGTTTTTTTGTTCATCATCATTTGGTATCAAAAACTCAAAGTATAAATTCTCAGGTTTTGTCAAAATCAAATAAATTCCTCCTTTCAAAGCTTCATCACCTTTGAAAAGCCATCCTCCTTTGTCATTTCTAGTGATCAAGGTATCCTTTACATAGGTTTTCTTTCCCAGACGGTATCCCAAAATACAAGTATCGTTTTCGTACCCGTCAATTTTTACACGAATATTGTACCCATCTGATGTGCTGGCATTTCCATCTTGTGCGATTGCAAAATTTACCACCATCATTGCCAAAACAAACAATATTGATCGTCTAAGTAATTGATTCATTCTATTTCTTTTTGTCAAAAAATTATTTTTTATTTAATTGTTTTTTGTCTTGTTTTTCTACTCTAGTGAGAACGTTCTCATCTATATTATGCTTGTTTATAAGATTATTATTAACCTAATAAAACAGCTTATTGTTAATGACGCATTAAAAGTACAGTTTTAAAACTAAAAAAGTAGTTAAAGAAATGTTATCAATAAAAATAGAAAAATTAAGCTAAAACTACTTCTTACTTCTGCCGTTTCTTCAAAGCTTCAATTTCTTTCATTCTGCGTATTTTAAGGTGATTAAATCGAGCCACAAAATAAATTTTGTCTTTCTGTACATCTGTCAAAAAACGCTTGAGGGCACGAATCTCTCGATTCAAATCAATTTCCTGTGTAGCATCATCCAAATCAAAAGATGCTAGAATATAACTTGCCGTCCCCTTTCCGATTGTCATATAACTATAAGGAATAAAAGAAGTCGTATCAGAATCTACTTCATCCCCTTCTAGATAAGTTCCTATTTCTTCATTCTCAACCATTGCCATTTCATTGAAGGCTTCAAAAGGATAGAAAAATTCTGAATTGGTAAACAGTTTGTATCCTTCTTCTTGATTGAGTTTGCGAACTAAGTCCACCAGATCCCTAGAAAAGTAACGTTCCTGGGACATAAACCAGTATTCTGGATAAAAAGCTTCAGTAGCAAAAGCCAGGTATTGATCTAAAAACAAACGATGCTCAAAATACAAGACCTCTCTTGCTCTCAAACGAGTTTCATAATTTTTTAAAGAAGTTAATGTTGCCTCTTTCGCCACCATGGCTTGTTGATCAAAATCGGTATAATTTCCTACATACCACAACTCAAATGCTCGGTTTTGGCTGCTAGGTGTAAAGCCTTTTAAGCTATTACGCATTTTTCGAATCGCTGCATGAACGTCTGCATATTCTTCCCGATCTATCGCCTTTTTGATGGCTAAAAAATCATCAAAAGCAGTTTTTTTAATCGTAAAATAACATACCTCACTATAAGTAGATGGAATATCGGTTTTGTTTTGCCCAAAGGAGGGCAAACAAGTTCCAAGGATAAGTAACAATAAAAGGTGCTGTAGTGTTTTCAATTTTATAATATGTTGTTCAACTCATTTGCAAAGTCTTGTAAACCAGAATATTTGTAATCTATTTTATTTTCTATTTTTTCTAATTCGACTCGATCAATATCTACCTTGGTTTCTATCAAAACCGTTTTCATATTCATATTGTATCCAAACTCAATGTCTGTAATAGAATCTCCAACCATAATGGCATGGTCAAAATCTATGTTAGGAAAATCCGACTTTGCCTGTTGCGCCATTCCTACATTCGGTTTTCGACAAGGTGGATTTTCTCGCTCGTGTTCTGCACAAAAATAAATCTGGTCAATCCTTCCCCCCTTTTTTTCTATCTCTACTAACATTCGAGCATGTACCTTGTTTAAGTCGGCTTCTGTCATAACACCTTTTGCAATACCTTGTTGGTTGGTCACCACAACAATACAATCAAATTTTCGTGCCAAAATAGGCATTGCCTCCAGAACGCCCTCCAGAAACTCAAACTCTGACCAATTGCGAACATAGCTGCCTATAATTCTATCGTTAATTACGCCATCTCGATCCAAAAAAAGGGTCCATTTTTCCATATTACTATACTTCGTTGTTTTAAATCTTTTGAAAGTACTATTTCTAAGCTTTATTGCCAAAAAAGAGCTTAAAATTAAGCTTATTATTTATGATAATAGCTTAACTATTAGTAAATAGAAAGCCATTTTTTTGGAAATATAAAAATTGTTCCTACCTTTGCACTCGCAAAATTAAACAGCGATCCTCCTAATTTTAATACAAGAATAGCTGTTTAATAATTAGTAACTAAAATTTCAGTAATGAAATATACCCAAAAATCGGTAGCAACAATTGTTAGTGCTTACTTTTTTTTATTAATTGGTACTAACGTAGTTTTACACGCTACTTTAATTCCTTCTTTTTCAGAATCACTTCATATATCTGATTCTGCTGCTAGTCTACTAAGCACTCGTTCTGTGGCTGTTTCTTTAGTAGAAGATGAAGATGTTGTTTCAGATGATGAAATGGCAGAAGATGAAATCATCGCAGAAGAAATTACTCCTATTCTTATTGACCACAGTGACATCACAGGTCTAAAGCGTATTGTACTAAATAGACGCAAACGCAACGAAAGAAAAGCGAACGCTCGTTCAAACTCAAACAACAACTCAAATCTAGATTTTGCAGGACCTGTAAACATTCCAAATACACCCATCGCTTACCACGCTATATTTGATAGCTTATCTACTTCTGGAGTACGTGGTAACATCATCGACGAAGCAAAAAAATACTTGGGTTTAAAATACATTTGGGGCGGAACAACTCCTAAAGGATTTGATTGTTCTGGTTTTACTTCTTATGTTTTGGCTCAAAAAGGTGTTGGCATCGCTCGTAGCTCTCGCTACCAAGCTCGCCAAGGAAAAGATATTGACATTTCAAGTTCAAAAACAGGCGACCTAGTTTTCTTTAGCAAATTTGGAAAAGGCGGCCGTGTAACACATGTTGCCATGGTTGTTGATAATAAAGAAGATGGTGTCTACATCATTCACTCGACTCGTCGTGGTATTGTTGTTGATAATTTATCTGAATCTTCTTACTGGAAACCTAAAGCATTGTATGCAAAGGATGTCATCAGCAAAGAGAAAGGATAGTCTATACTTCTCGAAAGTATCTAGAAGAGCGCAAAGAAAATTATTCTTTGCGCTCTTTTATTTTGTTCAAAAACAAGGTTTTATTAGGCAATCTCAAATAATTACGATTATATTAAATACAGGTATGAAGCAGATTTAGGCTAACTCCAAATTCACTTTGGAGCTCATCCCTGTAAGAGCCACTATTGGAAGCTTATTATGATAAAAAATAACACGATCACAGCAAACTCTTACAATCAGTAAAATGCTTACTAATATGTCTGCTTTGCTTAGAAATGAACACAGCACATTTACACACCATCTCTAAGGGCATCCGCCCTGACACCACATCTAAGGGCATCGCCCTGGCACCCTTTACAACTCAACTGCATACTAAAAAATAGGATTCACATTTAATGATTACTTACTTATAAACAACTTCGCTAACAAAATAAGCAAATGACAATTTATAGACGAAGTTATTAACTCAACTATTCTCCCTCATAAATTTTCACCTCCAC
>CALDEP010000128.1 GCA_937942475.1 uncultured Aureispira sp. | reverse complement strand
AAAAAATAAAGTCTATCTCTAATTTACTCTTTGATAACTTTTAGGTTATAAATCTTTTGTTTGGACGAAATTTCTACGATATAAACGCCCGCAACAGAAGGCATATCAAGCCTTAACTCTTTTTGGTTAGAATGATTGTATTGACGTACAATTTGTCCTGTCATATTGATAATTTTCGTTTGAACTTCTTCTACCTTTTGATCAAAACGAATCGTAATTTCACCCTTTGTTGGATTAGGAAATACTAGGATTGAAGCGGCATCAAGTCCACTCCGATCAACTCCAACAATTGTAAATGAAATACAAGAAGACATTTCTGTACAACCATTATTTGTAATTTCTACGGCATACAAACCATTACTTGTTGGGCTATAAGATTGACTTGTGGCACCAGTTATAGGAGCATTTCCGTTATTACAATCTACCCATTGATAGGTTGCGCCAGCCTCATTTGAAGTGAGACTTAAACCCGATGTGGTTACCGTTGTATCTATGTTCGTTACCGTTAAATCTAGTGTTACAAGACTATCACAACCTACTGCATTCGTTAAAGTATGTGTAGCTGTGTTATTACTAGCATTATAAGTCGTCCCATCTATCCACGTATAATTATTACAAGCCGTTTGTACATCTGTAGCTGTAGTCGAATTATTAATAATCAAATCTAACGTTACCACACTATCACAACCTACTGCATTCGTTAAAGTATGTGTCGCCGTGTTATTATTTGTATTATAAGTAGTCCCATCTATCCACATATAATTATTACAGGCTGTTTGTACATCTGTAGCTGTGGTGTAATTGATCGTTATATCCCAGTTATCTGTAATAATAAATGGATTTCTAGTCAATACACTAGAATAAGTCCCAGAGGTATACGTCCCCGCATTAAGCACTAGAGGATTCGATGAAGAGATAGAAGCACCATTCAATTCCCAATTAAGATTAAAATGAGCAACACTATTAAAATTAGGGATTTGCTCTAAAACTTGAATGGATTGTACATTAACTCCGTCATTAAATATCGTCCCTGAAAGTTTTCCATGAAAGTTGTTTCCTGAAATATCGTCCATAATCGTTAAATTATCGCCACAGACTTTATTCATTGGATAATATCCCATTAGGTTACTTCTTTGAGGATGTGTGGCTTTAACCGTAGAACTCATTAATAAAGAAATCGCAGCACTATCTAAGACTTCATTCCAAATCGTGACTTCTGTAACTTTTCCTTCCAAATAATTCCCTTTAGAAAGTCCGCTATCAAATTCTTGCCCTAAAGAGATCAAATCGGTCGCTGTTGCTGTTTGAGCATTATTAAATGACATCTCCTCTACCCCATCTACATATATTTTTGTTTCGGTCGTAATTTCATTATAAGTATAACCGACATGATGCCACTGCCCATCGGTAACGGTAGTCGTTCCATAATGTGAATTCGTGCCATCATAAATGCCAACTTTCTCGTTTGTTCCAACTTGTAGATTACAAACATTTCCTCCGGTGGCGGTATTAATAGAGAATAACATTTGAGACTCACTAGAAACGGCTGTTGCTTGTTTTAGCCATAAAAAAGCAGAGCGATTAGAGTTGGCAAGCGTGTCGCTCAACGCATTGAGTTCTGCCCATGTATCATCTGATTTATCAAAATTGGCAAAAGCAACATAATCGGTAGAAGGCTCGTAGGTTAAAGTGGTCGGTGTACAAATAACCGTATCTGTCCTATCAGAGGCACTTATATTAAGATCTCCATCACAGGCACTTGCAGGACGAATGTCGCTTCTTAACAAACCAAAAACATAGCGTTGATTCGATGAACCTAAACAAGCTGGATGATCTGGTGAAAATTCCGTTAGGGTCCAAATGGTATCGCTATTTGGTGTTAAGTGAATATCCTCTAGTCCAGCAGGTAGGGAAAAATAAGCATAATCATTCTCAAAATTAATAGATTGACTTTGAGTCGTATTTGCTCCGAAATCATAGGTAAAGGCATATAATCGACTCGTGTTATTATATCCAAAACTGGTAGAAACCCAAACATCTTTTTTGGTCGGATCATCTAAATTAGTAGCCGTTCCTACTCCTTGCATTTTGCCAAAAAGACCATCATAAAAAGGCGTCATTCTGTCAACTGTTCCAGGAGTAAACCACATCAATCTATTATTTTGAGGGCTGTTACAATTGTTAGAAGGACAATCTTGGAAGCTTCCAGCCACCAATTTTTGATCGTCCCAATCATAAGAGACAAAAGAAGGATTAATCGGCATACTATCGACTGGACTAGCTGCTTGTGTAAGGATATAGCCGTAATTGTAAAATGAAGACAATTGATTGCTAGGAACCGCCTTGATTCCATCCAAAGGAAAGGCATACATGGCATCTGTCGTACTCCTTGAATCTGGCACATACAAGGTGTCGTTAATAATAACAAGTCCACCAGCATGCATGTCATAAAAAGTATTGTAATTTTCATCCACCAAAAGAACGTGGCGATATCGAATGCTATCCATATCTGTTATATCAACAAAGGAAACTCTAGAGCCTCTGTTTCGATAATCGGCATTGTAGGCTGTACAAGGAAAGCTGTTATTGATATTTCGTCCATACCAAGAAACCACAGAAAACTCTTTGCAGCCTGCATTTGTTCCTGTAATCCCCTGAGGTCTCCATCTAAGGGTACTAGCATCACTACTATTCCATTTATAGCCTGTTACAGCTGGATTTACTGTATTCAAATTGGCAGTAGAGAGTTTGCTTGCTGTTCTGTTTAGGTCCATGTTGCAGAGCGAAACAACAGGAAATGTATCCGCTGGATGTTGAGCGAAAAGCATTGTTGTAAGACCAATTAGAAAAATTGTGTAGCCTAGTTTCATCATTTTTGTTGTCATTTGAATTGTATTTGTTGTTAATATTTACTCCAAATATAAATCACAAAAAATGATTGAATTGTACTTTTGTTCTAAAGTGCTAGATTTCTGTTCTGGATGTTGTTCCTTTTGTTATTTTGCTTAAATAGACTGTCTTTAGCAAAGCTATGATTCTTGCTTTTCTTGAGAAAAAAGATGGTGAGTGATCTATGTTTAAGATGGTTTAAAATTAGCTTGAACATGTTCTGCGTGTCCTCTATCCATTCCTATTTGATCTGCAAAAGCATGTAGTTTATCCAAGCCAAGTGGCTTCGTTTCTACTTTTAGTCTAGTTTCTAAGGTATAATCTTGCGCTATTTGAAGTAATTTTTTTTGTTTCTTAGCGGTTAGTTCAAATATTTCGGCAAAACGATTCAACTTTTCTACTTCTTCTATCTCTAATTCATTGTCCGTTAAGGCTACCGCAGCGACAATAATAAAGATGGTCAATCGCCCATTTTTAGTCACCTTTTTACAATCTGCGTTTGTCAAATAAGGAGCCGAAATCAAATCGCTCAAGCGCCCCATTTCGTCATTGAGAAAATGACTAAAGAACAAGCGTTCTTCTTGCTCTATTCGTCCATCTGCACGAGCCATTTCCACCAACATTCTAGACATGATTTTTTTGTCGTACTTTTCTTTTAATGGATTTTGGCGAATGTAAACTTCAAAGTCTGAAAATTGAGTGGCTAAATGCCATTTTTCTGTCGTTTCTATATAAACAATTTCATCTAAAATAGATTCAAAGGCACGAACAGCAGCAGCTTCTAATTCTTTTTTTGAGAAATAAATTTGAGGCACGCCCTCTTCGAGAACTCGTTTTTTTCGAATGCCTTTATTCAAAGCTCGCAACAACATCGAGCGCATTTTACTTGGATTCTTGACCATGATGCCCAAGCCTGCTGAATCGCCTAATTTCTCTATCCCTACCTCCGTTTCAAATTCTTGTTCTTCTACTACAAACCTACAATACATAATTTCCCCTTGTTGCAACTCTTCTTTTAGATAAGGCTGAATGGATTTGTAGGTTATTTCTATCATTGTTGTTTTGCTATTTTTGTTCTTTGAGAAATTTTGTAGTACACATCAACAGCTTCCTTTCTTTATCAAAGAATTTCCGTCGCCTATTTTAAGTAGAAAGTCGTATGCTGCTTATTATCAAAATAATAACATACGACTTTCTACTAAAAACTTATATTCGATTCAAAATGATAAGGAGTACTTTATATTTCTGAGGCTGCACCCTTTATCAAAAACGCTTTCTTTATTTAAAGATTTAGACTTTCGGACGTTTAATTAGGCGTCTATTCTCCTCATCTGGTTTATCGTCATCATCATCTTCTTCTGAATTTCCGTCTTTCTTTCGAGCCAATTTATCTTCTGCTTCTTTCTGTCCTTCCAACACGATTTGGAAGTTATTCACAATAGCACCAATAACTAAGTTGATTAACAAATAGGCGGCTATAATCATCCACGAAACATGATAAAAGGTAATGACGGTATTAGAAGCCACAGGAACAGATCCTTTAATTTCTTCATTGGACAATAAATTATACCTTAAATCCGTCCAATCTTCCCCTGTCAAAATTCTAAAGAGCGTAAAAAAGGCTTCTCCCAAATCTCCATAAGGATCAGGATTACTAATCGTTAGTTTTATATGTTCTGAGGTATTGTACTCTGGGTTTTTAAACAAGGTAACCCCTATAATTGCGTAGATGTACATGATTAATAAAAAGAGTACGGCAATATAAGACAGTGACCGAATGGACTTAATTAATACGCCAATCAATAATTGCAACTCTCCTATCGCTCGTATCGAACGAGTCAACTGAACGACCCTCAAGATTCGCAAGGTAGACATAATGTTTTGTTGCTCTTGACTGCTGTTGTCCAGCAATATATCTGCAACTTCAGGAATAACGCCAAGCATTAAAATGAAGATATCAAACCAGTTCCACCAATCTCCAACATATTCTTCTGTGGTTCGTCTTCCTGTCCAGCGAATGATAATCTCCAAAAAGAAGATAAATAAAATAGACAATTGTACAACACGAATGAAACTTGGCGCATTATCATAGGTTTGCACCCCTATCAATAATCCATTTAGGATAATGAGGAACATAATTACAAGTGTAAACCATTTACTGTCTACAATTCGCCTTGCTATAAGTCTATATTTTGATCTATTTTTTCCCATGCTCAATCTTCAACTCCTTTCCTAATTCACACAATATAAGTAGTTGGACAAAATTAATTAACATTAAATTGGGCATCTACTTACTCCTATATTTAAAAAGACACCTATTAGAATGGTATTGTGCAAACCGCTGGATTGATCTATTTTAGTTATTTGCTCACAAGTATAGGTATAAACATCCTTTTTAACAAGAAGAAAGACGATAAAATCTAACAAAAAGGAAGAGTTTCTTGCAAAAAAAAATCCTACAAACTTTTTAGTTTGCAGGACTTTAAATAGAGGTCGGAAGCGGATTCGAACCGCTGTGGGAGCTTTTGCAGAGCCCAGCCTAGCCGCTCGGCCATCCGACCATCTTATCTTGATGGAAAGCAAATATAGCTTCTTTTTATAAAAGTAGCAATTTTTTGAAGCTTTTTTTTAGGCTATTTTTCACTTAAATTTTTATCCAACTCATTATCAGAGCATTAAAATAAAAACTTTTTTTTTAGTTTTGGTAACCTATCTTTTTCCATTGTACATCTTCTATCAATTCATCAAAGAAGTCTTGGTACTCAACCAAGCGTTGAGGAGCATCGTTCCGATTGTACACCATTTTTTTGCTTCCTCCTTCTGTAATACTTGTGATACAGACAGGAAAATCAATGATTCCAAGTCCTTTTGTTGGATATTTGTTATCTAAATGAATATAACCAACGGTTTTTGCCTTCTGTAGTAATTCTTGAATTTGCTTTTGCGAAAGGGCACCTTCGTGCAATCCAATATAATCCACATTCTTTCTACCATTATAAGTAACCAGCCCATTAGAATAGACTTTGACCTCATAATAAGGGCAATTTCCATAACAGGTTGTTCTTTCCAAAGAAGCAAGTAGCAGCGATTCATCTGCATTTTGAGCAAAAGAAAGGTTGGTGCTTAATAAAAAGAAAAAGAAGAGAAAAGGGATTTGCATCATTTAAAAACTATGGATTATTATAAATTGTTGTAAAAATAACCATTTTCAAATTATTTTTTATTTTTGACAAATTCTGTGTCAGCTTAACATTTAGATTACTTT
>CALDEP010000127.1 GCA_937942475.1 uncultured Aureispira sp. | reverse complement strand
AAAAATCACTGAGGCAGCAAAAACTATTCAAGCGACCTTGAAGCCTCATATTGAAAAAATAAAGGCTAGTGGTAATAAAAGCCCTGAAGTATCAGATACGAAGAAAACTGAAAAATCAAATGCTAATTTAGATACACTAACTAGTGGCATTAGTAAAAAAGCAGCTCAATTATTAGCAAAATACCAACAAGAAATTGCAGATTTTGATCAGTCATCGGATGACTTAGCTGGCGATAGTTTGGCTGACAAGCTAAAAAGCATTAGTCAAATCGCTTAAATAAAAAACTACTTATAAAGTAACTATAGACAGAGTTTAAATACTCACTTAAATTATATTCGATATAAAAAGGTTGTATTCAATGAATACAACCTTTTTTTTGGATAGGTAACTGTTCTAAATAAATAATTTGATTAAATTGGGCTTTTGCATTACCATAAATTCACATAACATTCAATGATGACAATTAAAACGAATTACGTTGATATAAAAAAACGAACAATTTTTGCTGCTCAAATCGAAATTGGTGAAGATAAAATCACCAAGATCACGCCTATTGATGAAGTGGTAGAGGGCTATGCTATTCCTGGTTTTGTTGACGCACATGTTCATATTGAAAGCTCAATGCTTATTCCTTCTGAATTTGCTAGACTGGCAGTACTTCATGGTTCTGTTGGTACGGTATCTGATCCTCATGAAATTGCTAATGTGATGGGGCTTGAAGGTGTTTACTATATGATTAACAATGGTAAAAAAGTTCCTTTCAAATTTAATTTTGGTGCCCCATCTTGTGTTCCTGCAACGAGTTTTGAAACGGCTGGAGCAGAAATTGATGTGGAAGGAATCAAAGAATTGATGGCGAATAAAGACATCAAATATATGGCAGAAATGATGAACTATCCAGGTGTCATTTTTGATGATCCAATGGTCTTGGCAAAATTAGCTGCGGCTAAAGCTGTAAACAAACCGATTGATGGACATGCTCCTGGAGTCCGTGGCGAACAAATTCAAAAATACATTCAGGCAGGTATCAGTACAGACCATGAATGCTTTCAACTGGATGAAGCCTTAGAAAAATTAAGCCTAGGCATGAAAGTAATTATTCGTGAAGGCTCGGCGGCAAAGAATTTTGACACCTTGATTTCTATTCTTCCTGAACATACCGCTAATGTCATGTTTTGTTCTGATGACAAGCATCCTGATGACCTTATGTTAGGACACATCAACCAATTAGCGGCAAGAGCGATTGCTAAAGGAGTGCCCTTATTTGATGTCCTTCAAGTAGCTTGTGTTAATCCTGTAGAGCATTATAATTTAGATATAGGCTTGTTGCAAGTAGGCGATTGGGCGGACTTTGCTATTGTCAAAGATCTTGAAAAATTTGAAGTTTCTGCTACTTATATCAATGGTCAACTGGTTGCTAAAGATGGAGAATCATTCATTGAAAGGGTCGATGAAATTGAGATTAATAATTTTGATACCGACTTAAAAAAAGTCGAAGACTTTGCTTTAAAACCAGAAACAGAAACCTTGCATGTTATCAAAGCTATTGATGGGGCATTGATTACAGAAAGTTTTGAAGCTTCTGCAAAAATCGAACAGAACAATACTGTTTCTAATACCGCAAATGATGTTCTAAAAATGGTAGTTGTTAATCGCTACTCTAACACCCCTCCTGCGATTGCTTTTATCAATGGTTTTGCCTTAAAAGAAGGTGCTTTGGCGTCTTGTGTCGGGCATGATTCTCATAATATTATTGCGGTCGGTACAGATGATGCAGCGATTTGCAAAGCAGTTAATTTAATTATTGAGAATAAAGGCGGCATTTCAGCGATTGATTCCAAGACCGAACACGTTTTGCCTTTGCCTGTAGCAGGAATTATGTCAACAGATGCAGGGAACATTGTTGCCAATTCTTATTCTACTATTGATCTATTCTCAAAAGAAACCTTAGGCTGTAGCTTGAGAGCGCCTTTTATGACCTTATCTTTTATGGCTTTGTTGGTTATACCAAGGCTTAAATTGAGTGACAAAGGCTTATTTGATGGGGGTGATTTTAAATTTACACCACTCTTTGTCTAAAGATCTTTTTTGACCTTTATTCTAATAATATTTGACCTTAGTGCCTATCAATTAAAATAGGCACTAAGGTCGAATAATTGCAAAAAAAACTGCAATTCTAATGAGAACTTGCTGACTCTTCTTTCTCATTCCAGCCCAAACGAGCAATAAAAAAGGCACCTAAAATAGATGGCAAAACAACATTAAGCATCCATAGGCTAAATGTTGCAGACAAAATAGCCGCAGCAGTTCCTTCTATTATAGATAGATACCCAAAAATCAGTAAAGCAATGTTTCCTCTTCCCAACAAACCTGTAGAAGGGGGCAATGGTATTCCTGTTTGTAATAAATAGACAATTAAAATACCTAAGAATGTTGCGAAGAGACTTGCTTGAAATCCAAAGAAATAAAGCAAGCATAAGTATTGAGAAGAATAGATTAGATAACGAGTTCCTGAGTACATTAAGGCTTGAATCAATTCTCTGTTGGTATAATAATCAAAAGGGCTAGCGTTCATTTTTGAAGCCCATTTTTTTGTCCACTTGAACCTTGCGGTGTACTGCACTACTTTCTTTAGGTTAAAGTAAATGCTCAACAAAAAGATCGAAGCAAGACCGCCTATCAAAATAAGACCACTTAATAAAGTAGCGTTAATCGGCATAAAATCTAAATAAAATGCGCCCATTAATGCCCACCAACCTCCTACTACAAGTACAATCCATTGGCTAGAGATCCCAACCATGGTTGCCCAAACGGCATGAAGACGATTTCCTTTTGAGACCATCATCACACGCCCCCCGTACTCTCCTACTCTATTGGGAGTAAACAAAGAAAAACTTAGTCCAACTAAAACAACTTTTAGGGCTTGATAAAAATTGATAGGTTCAATTTTCCGCATCAATGCCAGCCATTTTTGAGTTTCAAAAAGCCAATTTAAAGGCATTAATAACAAAACCAATAATAACAAGGGTACTTTTTGCCAAGATAAGTGCTGCAAAAAAGTGGTTCCTAACTTTTGGATCGTTAAGTCTTCTCGTCCAAAAATCTGCTGATATAAAATAACTCCTAAAACAATTATCAAAATTAGTTTTAGAAGCAACACAAAGTTTTTATGTTGTACTAGCGACTTTAAAGAAAAGCGCTTACCTTTAATAGGTAGTGAATCTGTCATGTTTGTAAGCATACTGCAAATTTACAAGAATTTACCAATCTTATACAAGGAATAGTTTGACATTTCTATTTTGGTTCTTTTGCAAATCGTGTGGAGTTTAAAACATAGGCTATTTTTTAACAGTTATGAATTGGGATATAAGTTTTAAGTAGAAAGTCGTAAGTCGTTTATTATCAAAAGAAAACATACGACTTTCTACTTAAAACTTACGA
>CALDEP010000126.1 GCA_937942475.1 uncultured Aureispira sp. | reverse complement strand
ATTTTAGTTCCATTTTTTTAGATTTGAATTAGATTAAATAAAAGCTTGATTTACTTGTAATTATCAATCAAACGAGCTTTCATTTGAGCAAATTCTTCGTCGTCAATAACGCCCATTTCTTTCAACTCTGCCAATTCTTTTAGCTTACGAACGATTTCAGAATTGTCGTTTTGAACCTTTTCTTCTTTGACAACTTTCTCTGGCGTTTTAGTTTCTGTGTATTGCGCCTCGTCTTCTTTTACCGTCTCCTTTTCCTCTTTTTGAATGTCTTCAACAACTGTCTTTCCTTTTTCAAACTGCTCATCATAATAACGTTGGAAACGATCGGTGTCAAAGTCTAAGAAGGTTCCTCCAACAGCAAAATGTTTTTTGAATACCTGCCCTAATGCATAAGTAGACGCCCCAGAAACAATAGACATAGAAACGCCACCTAGTACAGAACCAAAACCAGGAACTAATTTAAGTAAGGCATTCGCACCCAACCTAGAAAGCCCAGAACCGGTCAGAGAAGTCACCAATGCTTTGCCTTCTGTTTCTTTAAAATCAACGCCATAAATATTACTGATCGTGCGTATCATATCGAGTTGAACCGCAGCAACTGCAACAAAATCAGCGATTGGAATTGGAATAAAACCTGCGCCCATCGACCAAATTACGTGATTTCTTACAGCAGATTCTGACCTCTCATTCAAATCTTCATTATTATTATTGTTACTCATTTTTCGTACAAATTTTGCGGCTTTAATGAATTTATTTCCCATCAATAGATTGATTGTTTTTGTGATTGTTTAGCCTATGTAAAGGCTTCCTCTAACCAATATACAAAATTGAAGAAAAAAAAGTTGCGTCCTACCCAATCTTTTGAAACTCTTAACGACAAAAGTCTATACAAAAAACTTATTTAACAAAAAAAAAGCACTCAATTCTGGGACTTGTATTAAGTGTGTTTGATTTGATAATCAATGATATAACTAGTTGTTGGTTATAAGGTTTACAAAGCAAAAAAAGAAAAAATCTGATTACTCCATTAAAGAAACTCTTAAAAAAATGGTATCCTTTTGAGGGACGGTGTATTAAGACGGTATAGCATCAATTTATAAAACCTCAACCTCACTGATTATGCTAAGCTACTTAATGATTTTTTTGTCCTATTTTAATACCGTCGATTTTGCCACAATTTTTGGAGAAGATTATCAAAAAGCAATGACTTTTTGTACGACACATAAATCCGAAATTGAAACAAAAGCCAAGACCTATAAAATACCTGCAAATCAATTGACTGCGATTGTCTTTCCTGAATTAATTCGCTATTCTACTTTTCAGAACTTCTTTGAAACCAAGGCTTTGGAATATGTGTATGTGCAGCAGGGAAGTACTGTAGCCGATTTCTCAATTGGTCATTTCCAAATGAAGCCTTCTTTTGTAGAAGCGTTAGAAGGTGCTATAATAGAGGACGAACATTTAAAAAAACACTTTCACCATTTATTAATTCCAACTTCTTATACCTTATCTCAGCAACGAGAAATTCGATTGAAACGATTGCAAGAGCTCTCTTGGCAGTTGGATTATTTGTGCTGTTTTTATGTTTTGGTCAACCAGAAATTTGAAACAACCTTGTCCTCTCTAAATAGTCAAGAACAACTTAAATTTCTAGCAACAGCTTACAATACAGGCTTTCATAAGTCGTCAGAAAGAATTGAACGGGCGATGCATCAGGCTAGTTATCCTTATGGCTCAAAGTATCCTGAAGATCAGCAATATATTTATGCAGCCGTTGCTTGGGATTATTACCAACAACAGTAATTTGATTATTATAATAATAACCTACTCCTCTCAATATCTCTATATGATATAAGTGTCTACACGTTTAGATCGACTAAAAAAATACCTGTCGATAGATTAACCAACCTCATTATTAAAAAGAAAACACGATGTTATTAAAAAAGAAAGTAAGCGTAGGACAACTGTTTTTGTTGTTTATCCTATTTGGAATGTCTGCCTGTAATTTATCTAATGATAGCTTAAAAAACTTAGGCGCTGTAGACCCCCCAATTCCAGAACTTGCAAAAGCCTATACCTTGTTTGAAATAGATCCATCCAAAGAAAATGTATTGGAGATTGCCTCTGGAACAAAAATTACGATTCAAGCCAATTCATTGGTGAATGAAGCAGGAGATTTGGTTTCGGGAAATGTGACGATTAAATATCGAGAATACCACGATGCTGTAGATGTCTTGCTTTCGGGAATTCCAATGGATTATCAAGCACAAGGAAACAAACGAACCATGCAAACGGCTGGAATGTTTGATTTGGCAGGCGCTCAGAAAGACCAAGCGGTATTTATCAAAGAAGATGCAGGGATTCAAGTCGATTTTGCTTCTTTTGAAGCTGGAACAGATTATAACTTTTTTGCCTTAGACCAAGAAGAAGGTTGGGAGTTTGTGGATTATGTTGCCCCTCAGCCAAATGAAGGGCGTGTAGCCTTGGAGAAAGAAGTGAATAGCTTGTCTCGGAAACTAAAATCAAAAAATAAAAAAAGCTTTGTGTTTAATTACGAGGCGATTTTGGATGTGGCGTATAATAATAACTGGGAAAAAATAAAGAACAATAGAAATAATAAAAGCTTGAAGCGGAAGACTGAAAAATATGGCTTGGAATCTTATGAAAGTCGGGTGTATCAAGTGGTCAAATACAAAGGAAATTCTTATCCTGCTGATATGATGGTTTGGAACAACAAAGGCAAACGCTGGCCAAGTTGGGCTCGTACCAAAAGATGCCAGATTGAGCTAAAATCAATAAAGGGCAGTTTGTATGAAGCGACCGTAAAGAAGAACGATAGTGATGAGGTTTTTGTAGGGAGAATTGAGTTGGTCGTACCGCTGAAATATATCTTTAAATATACACCTGATCAATGGGCGAATAATTCAAAGAATATTTTTCAGCAGATCTCGAAAAGTGAAGAAAAACTGCGCTTAGAATTGGAAGAAAAACGCAAGCGCATGGAGCAGCAAGCAGAAGTGATTCGCTCTTTTGAAATAGCAGGCTTTGGGATTTATAATTATGATAAATTATTAAAAGAAGAAGATCGTATTGACATCATTGCTGATTTTAAATTGAAAGATTTTGAGGCTTTGGATTGGGTGATTTGTTTGCCTAAAGATGGTAAAACGGTCATTAAATATCCTAAATCAGATTGGAATAAGGTGAGTTTGTTGCCTAATAATGCGGCTCAATTTGTAACGATTCTTCCTGATAAAAGTGTTGGTATTTATTCTGTAGAGGAATATGCTGCTATAAAATTTGACGAATTGAAAGCTGTTGGAGACCAAAAACCTCAGGTTAAATTTGAACTTATCGAGAAAACAGAGCTGTTGGAATCAGAGGATCAGCTTAGAGATTTGATTGCTGGTGTTGGAGCTTGATCGATTTAGTTTTAAACTTAAATAGGCAAAGAAACCTAATATTTAGTTTCTTTGCCTATTGTTTTTTTTAGTACTTTGAGAAGTTGAAGTTGTTTAGAATTGCGTCTTTTTTAAATATGAGTACAATTTTTGATCCTAATTAAGGCGGATTTGAGGAGAATAGCCGTAGCTATTTGACGAAAATCCAACGCAGAGTAGGGCAAAAAGTGATTTCATATTTGATT
>CALDEP010000125.1 GCA_937942475.1 uncultured Aureispira sp. | reverse complement strand
TCGACCAGATATTTTGGTGGTGGCTGGTGGGGTGATTCCTGCACAGGATTACGACTATTTGTATGACGCTGGTGTGGCAGGTGTTTTTGGTCCTGGGACGGTCATTGCAAAGGCAGCAAGTGCTATTTTGAATATTTTGATTGAGTCTGTCGAGGACTAGGTAAATATGAAGACAAAGATAATGAGTGTAAAAGGGATTTTTTTTAATATACCAGGTTATGGACATGTCAATCCAACCTTGCCAATGGTAAAGGAATTAATTGCTAGAGGAGAACAAATTGATTATTGTTGTACAGAAGAGTTTCGACCCTCTATAGAACATGCTGGCGCAACTTTTATCCCTTTTCCAGATGATTTGTTGCACGTGACCAATGATAATGTCAATCTACTGGCCATTTTTGCTGATTTGATTGAGAAGTGTTATGAAATACTACCTGAAGTAGAGGCTATTATTAATAAAGGACAATATGACTACATGTTGGTCGATATGTACACGCCTTGGGGACGCTTGTTGGCAGAAAAACTAAACCTTCCTTTGGTGACATTTTTTCCTTCTTTTGCGTTGCACAACAAAATGAAAGAGCCGCCAGATTCTAAATTACAATTAGTGAAAAGCTTAGGCGTCTCTCTAAAAAGTGGTGTCAGGTTATATAAGTTTTATAAAAAAATACAAAAAAAATACGGTGTTCCTTCTGTCGATATATTGAGTTTTTTGAATGCAGAAGTAAGTGGTTTGTGTATCACCTTTACAGCGAAAGAATTTCAACCTCAGTCAGAATTATTTCCTTCCAATTACCTTTTTACAGGACCTAATATAGATTTAAAGGCAAGAATTTCTGATCCTAATTTCTCTATAGAGAATCCAGAAAATAAAAAGCTTATTTACATGTCTTTGGGGTCTATGGTGGTTCGTCGAGAATTTATCAAAACCTGTATAGCAGCATTTAGGGCATCCGACTTTTTAGTGATCTTAAATATTAGTAAGTATTTGGATGCCTCCGATTTTGAGGTGCCTTCTAACATTACTTTATGCAACTTTGCTCCTCAGTTGGAAATCCTGTCTAAAGCGGATTTGTTTATTACACATGGAGGGATGAATAGTGCACATGAAGGGATTTATTTTGAAGTTCCTTTGGTGGTTTTACCACAGTTTGGAGATCAATTTTTAGTTGCTCAACAAGTAGTGCATCAAAAACTAGGAATCTGGCTAGATCATAAGAAATTGTCCTCTGGTAAATTGTTGAAAGCGGCAAGTGAAACGATGGAAGACAAGCAGATCAAAAGCCGTCTTGCCAACATGAGTAAAGCGCTAAAAGCAGCAGGTGGTTTTGAAAAGGCAGCAGATGAGGTTCAGGCATTTATACAAAAAAATGTAAGTTGTCAAAATTAATCATTTAAGAACAAAATTAAAGAACTAAAAAGAACGAACACTTGTTCTCTAAGAAAAGAAAACAAGTTGTGCTAAAGCACTAAAAATAAACTGCTACCGAATGAATGTACCACACAGAGACCTGCCTAGAATTGTTATTATTGGATGTGGTTTTGCAGGCTTAAAATTGGCCAAAAGCATCAATACCAAAAACTATCAAGTTGTTCTTTTTGATAAAAATAATTACCATACCTTTCAACCACTGATGTATCAAGTGGCTAGTGCAGGCTTGGAGCCAGATTCGATTGTTTATCCAATCAGAAAGGTGTTTAACAAAAAGGAAAACTTCCATTTTAGAATGGCAGATGTGCATGAAGTGGATGCAGAAAAGAAACGCTTGCATACTTCTGTTGGTACCTTAGATTACGATCATTTGGTGATGGCAACGGGGGCGATTTCGAACTTTTTTGGAATGGAGAATGTAGAAAAATACTCTATGCCGATGAAAAGCTTGGTAGAGGCTTTGAATTTGCGCTCGGTCATTCTTCAAAATTTTGAGAAGGCACTGAATAGCTCTGATATGCAAGAACAAGATGCTTTAATGAGTTTTGTTATTGTGGGAGGCGGTGCAACAGGGGTGGAGTTGGCAGGAGCTTTAGCAGAATTAAAACGTTATATCTTACCCAAAGATTATCCTGATTTAGACATTCGAAGAATGCAAATTCATGTCGTGCAAGGCGCCGATCGTTTGTTGCCTGGCATGAGTGCAAAAGCGTCCGCAGATTCGGAACGTTTTCTACGAAAAATGGGTGTCAATATTTGGCTCGAAGTACGGGCGCAAGATTATGATGGAACAACGGTTTATACCAACAAAGAAACGTTTCAAGCTAAAACCTTAATTTGGACAGCGGGCGTCAAAGGCGCCCCAACAGCAGGGCTAAATGCCGCCCAAACGAATGGTGGTCGTGTCTTGGTGAATGCATTCAACCAAGTCAATGGACACCAAAGTATTTTTGCGATTGGAGATGTTGCCGCAATGACTTCCGAAGAGTTGCCTTACGGGCATCCGATGTTGGCTTCTGTCGCCGTGCAACAAGGAGTACATCTAGGGAAGAATTTTAATCGCCTTGCCAAGCAAAAAGAAATGACGCCTTTTACTTACAAAGACAAAGGAACGATGGCAACGGTTGGGCGCAATTTAGCGGTGGTAGACATGAAACGCTTTAAATTTGGGGGCTGGTTTGCTTGGCTGATGTGGATGTTTGTACATCTCATGTTGTTGGTTGATTTTCGATCTAGATTGGTCGTTTTTGTCAACTGGGCATGGTCTTATTTGTTTTATGATAAAGGCACTCGCCTAATTGTACGCAAAGTGAAAGACAAAACAGCCGTAGATTGTAAAGAAGAAGATTCAGTTGCGGTCTAGTTTAGCGTCTTACAATTTGCTCAAAACACTAGCATTTATCTATCCATTATCACCAATAAAAACACCATGTTCAGCTCCTTTAAAAGCGGTATTTTATATACTGTTTTGGCTAGTTTTTTCTTTGTAATAATTGCCTGTACACACGATGCCGATCAATATAAAATTCAAGGGATTGATGTTTCTCATTATCAAAAAATAATAGATTGGAAAACAGTTGCCAAGCAAGAAAAAATACATTTTGCTTTTATTAAAGCAACGGAAAGTGTTGATTATCAAGATTCAATTTTTCAGAAGAATTGGGAAGGAGCCAAGGATGCAGGCTTGATTCGAGGAGCCTATCATTTTTTTCGACCCAATGTAAGCGTCGAGTGGCAGATTAAAAATTTCACGCAACAAGTTCAACTAGAGAAAGGCGATTTACCGCCCGTGTTAGATGTTGAAGATTTTAAAAATGTGACCAAAGAAGCCTTGATAGAACGAGTGCGACTTTGGTTGATTTTTATAGAAGATCATTATAAAGTGCGCCCCATTATTTATGCTTCAATGAAGCACTATGAGGATTATTTGCAGCTGGCTTTTCCTGAATATCCAGTTTGGATTGCTCGTTACAATCAAATAGAACCACCTAAAAATATGGATTGGATTTTTTGGCAATACAGCGACCAAAGAACAATGAAAGGTATCAGAGGGAAGGTGGATAAGAACGTCTTTGCAGGGACATTATCAGAATTAAAAGCTTTGTGTTTAGATTAAAATATAAAAAAAGGACAACAAAGCGTTGTCCTCTATAGCAAAATTATGGTTCTCTTTTGCTTTCTGCGAATTCATTATTTTTATAAGGCATCAACCTAAAAGGAGTCGCAAGCTATCCACTTGAAGCGTATTTAATGGGCATAATTTTCCTTCTCTTTAGGCGTTCAATCCGCTAAAAATAAACACTAAAGTTCCTGTAATTATTCCATTAAAGAAAGCAAATATCAAGTAATAGCTCACGTTTCCTAGCTTAAAAACTGTTATTAAAGTAGGTTTTTAATAGTGAGATTGTATTGGTTCGGACAATCCCTCGTTGGTTATGGTTGTTGGTTAAGCTTATTTGTTTTTTGCTTTTTGCTTTGCCCTTTTCCTTTTTTCCTTGGCAGATCTTCTCAGTTCTTTGGCAGCTTCTTCCATTGCAGTTGCTTCTTCTTTTAGTTCTTCCACCGTTCGTTCTCTAGTGTCAGAAGATCTGTGAATAGTAATTTTACTTGCCTTCTCTTTAAGTCGAGGTTCTTTGATTTGATCGATGACTTCTCGTTCAATATCAAGACGCATTTTAGCTAAGTCCTTTTGTAGAACTTTCATGTCCTCTTTGAAATTCTTATCTAAAATGATGACTTCCAGATTATCAAGTGTCTTCATAAGATCTTCATTCACATCGTCCAGTTCAATTTCTATATTTTCCATTGCCTTTTCGATGTCATCTTCAATTTTATCCCAATTTACAAGACCATGTACCTCGAAGCGTTTAATCTTGTCTTTGGTGTAGCCCTCTTTTCTCAATAGAGCCATCTCTTCTTGCGCTTTAGCAATTTCTTGTTGAGCATTAGCCATTTGCTGTTGCGCATTTGCCATTTCTCTTTGGGTGTTTGCCATTTCTTCTTGCATTAGACGGCTTATTTTTCGGGCCTCTTGCGAGCTAGAAATAACTTCATCATCATAACATTCAATGGTTTCTTCAAAATTTTCAGACTGAATTTTTAAATATTTCAAGTTCTTGTCATCCGCTACTCTAAAGATAAATTCCATAGATTTGAAGGCACCACTAATATCAAATTCATAATCGTTCATAGTCGATCCACAGAACAAACTATCTGTTTTGAACTTTCCTTTAAATCGCTTTATTTTATTATTAGTATCATACGTCAAAATCTTCACATCCATGTGGATGCCATAATTAGCCAATTCAGATTTGAGCTTTTTGATTTCTTGCTCTGAATTCTCTTTTTTAATCTCCAACTTATACTCTGTGAAATTCTTTTTAGGACCTAAAGAATCTAATTTAGTAGCTTTTTTAGCGATGAAATTTGCCTCAGGATTCGTTTCCAAAGCAGCTAAGGTTACAGGAATAGGAGTTTTAGTTTCAAGGTTTAAAATAGGCAAAGGAATATGATCAGCTGTTGCCTCTTGAAGGGCAAAAGAGTGTTGTATCGTGTTTTTATTTTGTTGAACAAGAAGAGAACTTTCATTAGAAGTCTCTGTTGTTGCAATTGCTGTTGGGGTATTATTACTATTAAACCAGCAAAGAATGCCAATCGTTAGTATCCCTATAATAGATGTACTCATAATCCAAATTTTTTGATTTGTCCACAAAGATGGTGACGCTTGTCCATGAATAAGTTTTTGCACCTCTTCGAGTGGCATCTCAGATTCCATAGACTTTCGAGCTTGCTCAAACAAATGATTCAAATCCTTATTCATAAGCTAATGTTGTTTTTGGTGACAGAATTTTACCTAGTTTTTGTCTTCCTCTAGCTAACCTTGCTTTAATAGAAGAAATGCTACTGTTTTGTATTCCTGCAATTTCTTTGATGCTATAACCAGATATCTCAAATAAAATTAAGGCTTCTTTTTGAGCAGGTGGTAATTGATCTAATGCTTGATACAATAATTGCACATCATCATTTAGTGCTGTGCTAGTTGGAGCCACAATGTTCTCGGCTTGTTCTGTATTAAATAAACCCCAAAATTTTTTGCGCCGCTGCAGACGGCGAATTAGGTTGCGCGCAATACCAAACAAAAAATAATTAAAGGATGCTTCTTTTTTTAACTTGTCCAACTGCTCATAAGCCACCAATACCGTCTCACTCACTAAGTCTTGTGCATTCACTGGGTCTCCTAAAATAGACTCACAGTAACGCAACAACTTAGAGTGATTTGGCTCATAAAGCCTTAAAAAGTATTGTTGTTTTTGTTTATGATTCATGTAGCGAATTGAACAGTTTTTTGTTTAAGAACCTATGAAAATTATCCTTTCGTAAGTCCGTACATCTATAAGTGCCATAAGGTCGCCCAAAAGTTACATGCAAGTCAAATTTTTTCGATAAAAGGTGACTATTATTTGCTTAATAATAAGGGTAGATTGTTTATTGCCTTGATAGTCAATGGTTGTTGAAGCGAATTGTTAGCCTAATAAATAAATGATAGTTTATTCTAGACTCAAAATTTGCTTTGTTCTAATTTTTGTAATACATTTGTGACTGAACGGTCGGTCATAAAATAAAACAATCAATGACAAAAAAAGAAAAAATCATCCATGCAGCCTTGAGTTTATTTGCAAAACATGGATATACAGAAACGTCAATTAGCAAAATTGCAAAGGTGGCAGGAGTTTCGAAAGGACTCACTTACACTCATTTTAAGAATAAAGAAGATTTACTGAAAAGTGTTGTCATCGAAACAATAGGAGAGATGACACAAGGTTTGATGGATTTAGAAGAATTGTCTATCAAGAAACTACTGCAAGTGTATTTTCAGCTGTTAAAATCTCAAAAAGATCTAATTAGGCTTTGTTTGTTATTAGTCGTGCATCCAGAAACCCCTCAGATGGTCAAAGATATGTTGGGATCGCAACAAGTAGAGTTGCTTCAAGTTTTTACACATCTCCTAAACGATTTAACGGTTGGAAGTGATGATTTAGAAGCTAGAATTTTATTAGCAACATTAGATGGAATTACATTAGAATATATAACAACAGGGAATAAAGACTTATTAAATAGAATGGAAGTCTACTTGATAGATAAATATACCAAATAACATTACTTCGTGGAGATAACGAAGCAGGCCTCTCCTGTATTTACTTCAAAGCTTATTCTATTAAAAATTCAGGTTACACTGTACTAAGTATTAAAATAACTAAAGATGAAGAATAAAAGAGTGTTGATTTCTGGAGCCGGAATAGCAGGGCTAACCTTGGCTTATTTCTTGGAAAAAAATGGTTTTGAACCCGTAATTGTCGAAAAAGCAAAGAGCTTGAGAGATGGCGGCTACATGATTGACTTCTTTTCTTCGGGAGTACATGTTATTGAACAAATGGGTTTGTTAGAAACGCTTAAAGACAGAGATCATGGATCTTCAATAGTGAATCAATATACGGATAAAGGGAAGAAGAACATGACATTGGATATTTCTGCTTTTCGAGATTTTCAAAAAGGAAAATTATTTAATTTTTTGCGCACCGATTTAGTAGATATATTATATCAAAAAGCGAAAGATAAGGTGGAGTTGCGTTATAATACTTCCATCGTTAAAGTAGAAGAAGATGATTCAGGTGTTTTAGTTAGTTTTAATAATGGCAACCAAGAAAAGTTTGATTTGCTAATAGGAGCGGATGGGATCCATTCCAATGTTCGAGGATTGGTCTTTGATATTGATAATGTGGAACAATTATTTTTAGGATATTATGTAGCAGCATTAGAACATAAAGTTCCTCTAAAAATTAAAAAAGAGGAAGTCTTATCAATGACAATTCCTAATCGACAGGTGATGACTTATACGATAGACGAAAGCAGTTTGGAGCACAATTCCAGTGTTTTTGTCTTTAAAACAGAGGCACGGCTTCCTTTTATGAATCATAATGAACAAGTACAATTACTACAAAAAAAATTCGAAACATTTGTAAGCCCAGTTCCTGAGATATTAGAAACGGCTGGTAGACTAGACCACATATATTTTGACGAAGTTGCACAGATTAAAATAAAAGGAAGTTGGTCCAAAGGAAGAACCCTACTTATTGGAGATGCTGCTTATTGTGTGACGCTATTATCTGGACAAGGAGCTTCAATGGCAATGACAGGAGCTTATTTGTTAGCACAAAAACTAACAGAGTCAAATGGAGCTCATGAAACAGCCTACGATGCTTTTGAGACAGAACTGCGTCCTTTAGTGGAGTCCTTACAAAAAAAAGCAGCTAAAAATATAGGATCGTATTTACCCTCTTCTCGAATCTCAATGTGGGTACGAAACCTATTGGCTCCAATGCTGTTTACGAAACCCTTTGTTCCTTTTTTAATGAAACAATTAGGAGCGGTTAATTTTTTTGAAGAAAAAAAATAGAGATTTGTGAGAAATCATATTCGCTGCAAAAATAAAAAAAGGATTGTCTCCCCACAAGACAATCCTTTTACACTAAAAATGAAACCCTATGAATTTTAATAAGTACAGCAAATACTCTTGAAAGTAAAACTGATATTGTAAATATATTCTAGTGGCTCAATTTTATCAAAGACTTTATTTCGTGACTCTTACATTAATTTTTATTTGTATTATATATTTTGTCTTGTTAATAAGTGTTGAGTGACGTTTTGTAGAATAAAAAACGCCCAAAACGAGGATCGTTTTGGGCGTTGATAAATATGATTTATACTGAAATTATCTAAGTAAAATGATACTACCTTTAATCTGTGTAGTTTCACCATCTTTAAATAAGACATCTGCATACCAAGTATACGTTCCAGAAATAGCAGGTTTACCACGATAAACACCATTCCAACCTTGTTGGGCGATGTTGATCTCTAGGTTATTGCCTTCAAAGACTAAAGTACCCCATCTGTCATAAACTCTAAAGATCGTGACTTCTTCCACTTTTTCACCCCCTTGGATAAAGAAGTAGTCATTCACACCATCTCCATTAGGAGTAAATCCTGTTGGAGCATTTGCTCTTCTTAGTTTGGTCACATCAACGATGACGATACTATCGACAGAACAACCATTGCTGTTGGTTGCTGTAAACTGATATTGTACCCCATCTTGTGGCGTAATTCCAAAGCTGTAAACGCTATCCGTTATAGATTGCATTTCGCCTGAAATTTGTTGCCAGTTAAAGGTAACGCCTGCGGTATCATTCAAGGTAACTCCAATCGTCAAGCTATCTAAGTATTCAATTGTAGTATCTCCTGTCATGCTTGTAATAAAGAATGGATCGGCATCTTCTACTACTAATAGAGTATCTGTTGTACAACCATTTTCATCTCTTACCGACAAAGTATAAATACCCGAAGTTAAACCAGAGAAAATGTTTCCATTTTGCCAAGTCGTTCCATCAATACTGTATTCTAACAAACCACTAACGACTGTTCCACCTGCACCAATCGCAGTTAACACACCCGTTTGATCACCTGCACATAAAGTACCTGTTGTAGATCCTGTGATGGTCAATTCTGCTGGTTGAACAATTGAAATACTAGTAATTTCAGAACAACCTCTGCTATCCGTTACGGTTACATCATAAGCACCTGGCGCTAAATTACTCGCTGTACGAGTAGCCGTTCCATTGCTCCAATTGTAAGAATAAGGAGCCGTTCCACCCGTTGCACTTACTTGTGCCGCAGCATTTCCTGCTCCATAACACAAGATCGTACTCGTTTGTACTACTGTCAAACTGATTGGATCTGGCTCTATGATCGTGTACGTTAATACCTCCTGACAACCACCAACATCTGTTACGGTCACCATGTACGTTCCTGCACCTAATCCAACTAATGGATTTCCAACCGCACCAGTAGACCAACTATAACCTACCAAGAGGGTATTCAATCCAGTCACACTAATGGCACCATCTGTCAAGCCATTACAGCTGATATTGGTTACATTATCAGTTACTGTAATTGGATCTCCTTCTGTTAACGTTACCGTAGCCATTGCCGTACAAGCATTAGCATCTGTTACAATAACAGAAACAACCCCTGCACTCAAGTTATTAGCTGTTAAACCAGTTTGACCACTTGGATCTGTCCAAACATAAGAGTAAGTACCG
>CALDEP010000124.1 GCA_937942475.1 uncultured Aureispira sp. | reverse complement strand
AATAATTCCTTTTCCTAGAGAAGAGCTCACGCCCCCCGTTACAAAGATGTACTTAGCCATGATTTAATTGCAGAGAATTAAGAAGTTTGATTCAATTGCGCGCAAAACTAGCCTTTTTTGAATGAAAGTAAGCTATAAAAGACCATAATTATTAACATTACTTCATAGATTCTCTCTCAACCAGAAAAAGGCAGTTCTTATTTTCTGTTGATATCGCTTTTTATTTTTCAATAAAAATAAAAATGAGTTATTCCTATTTAAGGAACGACTCACTTTTGCTTAACACCGAAGGTAAGCTATCTATTAAGTACTTGACCAAAATTTCAAACCACTTAAAAAATGTACCTTTTGCATTTATTCTATTTTTAATGTTTTTTCTATCCAAATGTCAAATTTTTCTTGATCTTTGGTAGATGCGCCGCTTTCGCCCGTCTGAACAAGTCCCCCTCCAGTAGTTGCTTTATATTTTACCGAAATATGGTCTCCAATAACAACTCCCTTGGCTCTCACGATTAGGTCAGCACCAGTATTTAATTCAAATGTTGTATTCCAATCAGGAGTTAAGGTTTCTGTCTGAAGTTGCCCTGCTCTATCATAATAAGATATTGTAGACCAACTCTCTAAATCACCATCCACTTCAACAGATAAGGTTATATCCCAAATATCATTATTCTTTTCACATGAAGAAAAAAAGGTTATAATAAATAATGAGATAAAAATAAATCGAGATAAATTTTTCATTTTTTAATATTTTTTATTTTTTTTTAAAAACTTAAGGAATTATTCAATTACGTATTATTCAAATATTAAATATTGTAGCTCGCCAACAACCATGCAATACACTTTAATATATTTACCAAAGAACTTCTATTTTTTTGTTATCAAAAATTAAATCTCAACCCAAGAGAATTGATTAATTCATGTGCATCACTACGGTGAAAATTATTTGAATTATGTGGCTTAAAAATATATTCTGCCTGAATAAAAAGCTTAAACTGCTTGCTCAATTGATAATTAATATTTAATCCAGCAGTTATTTTAGAATTAAAATATTCTCTAAGATTCTCTGAAACGTCGATTTTATCAATAGACTCTACCTCTATGCTAGAACTTATCTCAAGGCTATAACTCAAATCCAAATCAATTCCTATTTTCTTTAGTTGTAATAAATTAAATCGATTCCCCACGGTTACAGAAAATGATGTAATATTAAATACAGCCTTTATATCATTTAAAATAAATTGATTACATAAAAGGTCAGAGTCATTAATTTCATCCAAAGGCATTTCATTTCCTTGTATATTATGACTAAAATACCCTTCGTCGTCATATAAAGCACTATAATTAAATTCAGATTGTTTTCTATTATAATTAAACCCTATCATTGGATTTAATAAAGCATTAATTTGATAACCAAAGCTTACATTTGCATTAAGTCCTGAGGATTTAAATTTTCGATTCGAAAGATCTCCAAAGACAAAAGAGGAATTCCATAAACTCATTTTATAGCTTGAGTAACCAACTTTAGTTTCTATGAAAAATGGCCTTTTTGGGGGTTTATTTTCTCTTAGAGTATTTTCTATTGCTACTTCTCCTGTTAACAATATTGTCAGATCCTTATTTTCTATAAACATACTGTCAGTACGCTCATCTTCTAATAACAATCCCTTTTCTATATCCTCTACTGCATTATCATCCCCTTCCTTCTCTTCCGATAATAACAATCCCTCAGATATATCCTCTACTCCATTATCATCCCCTTCCTTCTCTTCTGATAATAACAATCCCTTAGATATATCCTCTACTCCATTATCACCCCCTTCCTTCTCTTCTGATAATAACAATTCCTTGTCTATATCTTCTGCTGCATTATCATCCCCTTCCTTCTCTTTTGATAATAACGATCCCTCAGATAGACCCTCTACCCTATCGACATTAGTTAATAGATTTCCAGACACATAAGCTTCCTTTTTGTTAATATTCTTTTTATCTACATCGCCTTGCTTTTTCTTTGAATAAATAGCAGTTGGAGAATCATCAAACCCTATTGGTTCTAGTATTTGGTTGGCTTGTTTAGAACTAGAGTTTGGTTCAGAGACAATTGTCTCAAATTGTGTCTCTTGTGATAAATCACCTATTACCCAATAGACAAATCCTAAACTTAGTAAAACAACCAGTATACCTAGTGTCCGAAAGAAGAAAAACAGCCCTTTTTTACGCTTCTCTTCCTCAATTTCGTTTTCAATATTGTCCCAAACAAAAGATGGCGCTTCTACTTTCCCATCCTTTAAATTATCCTTAAATAGTTTATCAAATTCTGTCATAGTAGTTGTTAATTATTTGAACAGATTGATCTGCTGTTAAATATTTTTTAAGTTGGGATCTGGCTCTTACTAATTGGGACCTGGAAGTACTTACACTAATTCCAATTAATTCGCTAACCTCCTTGTGAGAATAGCCTTCAATAATAACTAAATTCACAATTGTTCTATATCCATCTGATAATTGATTAATTGCATTTAATAGTACTTTTTGTAGATTTTCATCTTCTTCAGAATAATCAAATTCAAAAGGTTGTTCATAATAATCCTCTATAATCTGACTATTTTCCAATTCCTCGTAAACCTTTCGACTGCGTAAAAATTCCAAGCATTTATTTACTATAATCCTTTTTAACCAACCTTCAAAAGATCCTTTGCCAGAAAATGAGGGTATCTTCTTATACGCTTGGATGAATCCCTCTTGCAAGGCATCACAGGCATCTGGTCTATTCTTAAGATATCGCAGGCAGACATAATATAATTTATCAGCATAATGCTGATAAATTACTTTGAAAGCGGTACTATCCACTTTCTTTTGACATCTTTTTATTGCTTCTGTTACTAAAATAATACTTTATTTAATAGAAATTATACATAATAGTAGTCTGTGTAATTAGCTACACTACATACTTCGTCGTAAAAATTTAGAGCTTGTTCTACTCACAACCAGAAACCATTCGTAGTTTTATAAATCGTATAAAATTAATTATCAGATAGACTTCCAATAAAACACCTTAAAACAGAATAGCACAGTTAAGTAAGTAGATGGACAAAATTAATTCACTATGTTCATGAGTGCTCTGCTTAAATTACTTTTGTCCATCTACTTGCTATAAAAACACACATCTATCTAAAGACCGTAAACAGATAAGTTATCATACGCCCCATTTTCTGATAATACAATCGTATTAATAGGACCTTCGATTACAACTCGATAACAAGGTCTTCCATTCTCAGCATCCTCTAAAGGTATGATCGTATAAGAAACACCAGCAGGAACAGTCCCTAATGGAGCACCATTTACTCTAAATTCATTTGGAGCTACAAGCAACATATGATTAGATACGTCAAAAGAAATATGTTTATCAATAATCCTAAGATTTGAAAAATCTATCTCTAAATCACAATCCAGTAATTTCAAAATACCACCAGAAAAATTACTATTAGACTCATTATCAATATAGTAATCATCCCCCCATGCTACAAGTCCATTCTCGCCACCATTAATAGAACCAAATCCAATTTTTGCAAATTTAGCCCTAAAATAGACAGAATCTATATTGCTAGGATAAGGCAGAGATTGTTGGTTCAAGATACGAATTCCTAAACTATATATTAAAGTATAATCTGTGTCTGTAGAGTCAATAAACTTATTCAACGAACTATCAAAAGAAAATGTACTGGAGTCCCAGCCTGTACCATTGTATAAAAAATCGTTTAGAGATACATCATCAATTGAAATATTCTCTCCACCTAACTCTATACTATTAATCCCCCCTAATAATTTCACCTCACCAACAGCTTGAGATGCAATATATTCATCAGGAGCACCACCATTTATTTTAAGGTTTCCAGAATGAAGTAAATTATCGGTTTTAAGGGTAATTGACTTTAATCTCGTTGCATGATCAACAGCTGAGTAATCAAACAATACATCTGCATCTTTAATATTTAACACTTTATCAACAAAGTTCCCGTTTGGATTTGGTAATGTAGAAGCTAAAATAGTCTTTACAGATCCTAAATTCGTCCCAAGCCCAGAATAATCCCTGTACTTTCCTTGCATACTAACAGCATTATGAGCATAAAAAACAGAACCATAAGTGGTAGACGAAAAAGATTCATTAATATTTATAGCATCAAATCCAATATTCGGACACTTTTCAGGAATAGGAACTTCAATATCTTCTTTTTTACAAGAGGCAACAATCATTAATAGAGCAACTAACACACCTGCGATATAAAAAACATTCTTACTCATCATTTCATTATTTCATAGTTATTAATTGAGATTATTTAAGAATAAGGTTATCTAGAATATAATTATCAATAAACATCTTCATTATTTATCTCTTAGATGCAGGCTTTATAAAAACGCTGCATGATTTTTTATTTTTTTTTAAAAAAAGTCCGTGTACAGGACAAAAATTTTAAAATTACTACCATAAAAAAGCTTAAATTAGTATCCAAAATAAAAATATTATGATCCGTGCATTCAGTTTCCTGTTCCTTTTTAGCTTTCTATTCGCCTGTAAATCAAGCTACAAATTACAAGACAAAGATATTAGAGACCTAGAAGACCTTGATTTACTACTCCAAAAAGTACGTTTGCAATACAAGATGCCCGCTATGGCGGCAGCTGTTATCACCAAAAACGAAATTAAAGCGATTGGCGTCACAGGCGTTCGACGCATTTACAGCAAAGATAAAGTCAAGCTCAACGACCGTTTTCACATGGGTTCTACCACCAAAGCCATTACGGCACATTGGGCAGCGACCTTAGTGGAAAATGAATTTATTACTTGGGAAACTAAGATTTTAGACATATTTCCACACTGGGAAGACGATGCATTAAAGACCTATCATAACATTACTTTGTCTGATTTACTGTCTCACCGAGGAAGGGTGAAGCCCTTTACGAGTGCGAATGATTTGGCTAGTTTGCCTAATTTTCCTGGTAATCCAGTGGAAAAACGCCGTTTGTTTGCCAAATGGTTGCTCAAACAAAATCCAGCAAAAGTTGGAAATCAAGCAGGCTATGTCTATTCTAATGCGGGCTATTCTATCGCTGCGGCAATGCTTGAAAAAGTGAGCGAAACGGCTTGGGAAGAAGCGATTCTAAGCGATGTCCTTGTTCCTTTAAACATTGACGCTGTCATTGGTTGGCCTACCGATAGTGATCCCAACCAACCTTTTGGACACCATTCTATCAATCCTTTAGATTCTAATTTGCGAGCAGTAACCGCTCGAAATATGTTCCAAATGGAAGATATTATTGCGCCTTCTGGCGATTTGAGTATGTCGATTGAAGATTATGCTAAATTTGTACAAGCGCATTTGCAAGGCGTACAAGGAGTAGACAATGTCCTAAAAGCAAGTACCTATGATTATGTTCATTATGGGCGAGAAAACTATGCGATGGGCTGGACTAGATTGTTTCGAAATGAGGTTCATACCAGTACACACAACGGTAGTGCGGGCACTTTTTATTCGCATACAAGCATTCTAAAAGAAAAAGATTTAGCGATCATTATTTTTGTTAATGCATCCAACATCTATGCAGCAAAAGCTGTTTACACGCTAAAAAAGCGTTTGTTAGAAATTTATGATAAAGAATAATCCCTTTGGCATAAAAATTATAGTTATATTAATTTGAAGACGATTTTTATGGAAGAATAGAAGTCGTCAAACTAAATACTCCCCTTTAGAAACACACTTCGTTTCATTTTGTCCCAACCTGAATTTATATTAAAAAAACATCCTTTTAAATCTGTATAATACTTTAGCTCATATTCCCAAAAAAGGTATTGTATACAAAATAGTTGGTTTATGAAACGAGTTCAACACCTATTCCTTGTTGTCCTTTTTAGTGTTTTTTCTATTGTACTAATAAAAGCACAAGTGACTTCCTTACCCAATATTAGCTCCCAATATTTAACGCAAGGAAATGATTATGGAGCGGTTGTCTTAACAATTCAATATTCAGAAAATAAAAGTACTTGGGTATTGGATGGAAATACGCTAGATTTTACGCAAAAAAACTTATATCAGTTTCTAGACGATCAATTTAAGAAATTGGACGATGCGACCGTTCAGCAGAGTAATTTAAAATTAGAGGCACCTACTGATATGCCGATTCATTACTTGCAAGATGCTTATGTTTGGATTCAAATTTATGGAAACAAGCAGCTGCATTTGGCGATGTATGAGAGCATGGAGCCTGATAAAAAACAATACCTTCCTTTAACTATTTTGCCCTTCGCCCATTTGGAAAAAGCCTGTGAACACTATGCGGTTACTACAAAAAATGCCACCTCTGCGCTTGAAACCTTCTCTACCATACACCCCAATACAGAGCGGTTGGACGTTGAAAAAAAGACAGATTTGAGTTTGACTAAAAATACCGTTCGACCAGCAGATTATATCCCTCAAACTATTTTGCATATTGAAATGAAAGAAAATAAGGAGGTGTTTTTTAAAGGACGTAAGACGAATCCAATGGTTTTAGCAGCTCTTATACAAAGTGAGTTGGCTACTAATTATAATAGTAGTTATGAAAAAGCCAAGACAGAACAATACTTGTGGCTTAATTTAAAAATGAACAAGGACGTCACTTATCAGCAATATGCAGAAGTACAGGTGGCGCTTCAAGAAGCCTTTCATTTGTATTGGGAAGAATTGGCTTTTAATAAATTTCAAAAACCTTATTTAGACTTAGATGTGCAAGAACGTTGGTCGATACAGCAAGCAAGTCCTAAGTTAATTTCACAATACGATGCCATTGAATTACGATACATTGAAGAAAAATTAAGCGCTGAAACCCCACAAACTTGGTTTGAATTAAAATAAATAACGAATTCGTTCTTTTAAGGTAGACGCATCTTTTTTTTATTTAAAATGGATTATAAGGTCTTAAAACACGCTGTGTTTCAAGACTTGAAGGCTGCTGCTATGTTTTGGAAGAGCGAAACCTAAGATTAATCGAAAAAATTAGAAAATAGATTCCATTTGCACTTATCTTTGCAGGAAGAAAAAAATTCCTATTTATAATACCTTTGGTTTCAACAAAAAAAACGAACCACAAATAAACACAAGCAATGAAAAAATTATTAGTTAGCTTATTAAGTTTAGCTACATTACACCTTTCTGCTCAAACCTATGAGTACAAAGTTGATTTGAACAATACAGCAAACGATCAACTATCGGTAGAATTAAAAGTTCCTGAATTAAAACAAAAAGACCTTTATTTTCACTTACCAGCAATGGTTCCTGGCACTTATAGTGTCTATAACTTTGGTCGCTTTGTGAGCGATTTTAAAGCCTTTGACACAGAAGGAAAAGAACTATCGGTAGAACATCCAGATGTAAATACTTGGAAGATTATCAATGCCAAAACAGCCGCTAAAGTAACCTACAAAGTAGAAGATACTTGGGATACGGATAAGACGAATGTTATTTTTGAGCCTGCTGGAACCAATATAGATAAAGATGTTTTTGTCTTTAATAATCATGGTATTTTTGGCTATTTCAAAAAATATGAAAAACTTCCTTACAAAATTGAAGTTGATCGCCCTGAAGGATTATTTGGTGGAACTGCCATGAAACGTATTGGTGGAGATGCTGATACCGATATCTTTGAGACAGATAGTTATAACTCTTTGGTAGACAATCCAATTATGTTTAGCGCACCGGATACCGCAATGTTCAAAGTTGGAGATGCCTCTATCTTGATACATACTTACTCTCCTACTGGACGTGTGAAATCAAAAGATTTAACTGCCGACATCAAACCTATTTTGGAAGCACAAAGAGAATACTTGGGTGGTAAATTACCGATTGACCATTATGTCTTTCTACTTTTTCTAAACAAGGAAGGTGGTTTGTACTTGTCGGGTTCTGCTGGAGCATTGGAGCATTCTTACTCTTCGTTTTACTGTTTGTTTGAAGGCGATCCAGCAGGGATTAGCCAAACGATTAGAGATGTGGCTGCACATGAATTTTTTCATATTGTAACGCCTCTAAACATTCACTCCAAAGAGATTCACGACTTCGATTTTATCAATCCTAAAATGTCTGCGCATTTGTGGTTGTATGAAGGAGGAACAGAATATGCTGCTCAACACGTTCAGGTGAAGCAAAAACTAGTGCCTATCCAACAATTTTTGGCAGCTATGAGTCAAAAAATGCGTCAAGCTGAAATGTTCAATCAAGCCATTCCGTTCACTACAATGAGTAAAACTTGTTTGGATGAAAATAAATCACAATATTCAAATGTGTATCTAAAAGGTGCATTGATCAATATGTGTTTGGACATGGAGCTTCGTAAGCTTTCTAATGGAAGTTATGGAACTCAGGCATTAATGACTGATTTGGCCAAAAAATATGGTATTGACAAACCATTTAAAGACAAATGTCTATTCAAAGAAATTGGTAAAGTAACGGGTTATAGAAAAGAAATGAAAAACTTTTTTGCTAGTTATGTAGATGGCGCTACGCCCTTGCCTATTGAAAGTTTAATGACAGATTTTGGCATTGATTACAAAGCAAAAGGTACCATTACAGAGCTTTCTGTTTTTGGTTTTAATATCAATAGTGGCGTAACTTATAATTTTGCAGAGAAATTAATTGAACTCAAAGCGGATGGAATTGATGCTTTTGGAAAGGATATATTAGGGATGCAAGCAGGTGACTTGTTGTACAAATGGCAAGGTCAAGAATTAACCATGCAATCTCTACAAAGTATTTTGGGACAGCACCAAATGGCTGCCAAAGAAGGTCTTGAGTTGAGTGTTACTGTTATGCGCAAAGATGCGGAGGGTGTCTACAAACCAAAGGAACTAAAAGGTACCTTACGAAAAGTACCTGTTGAGGTCACGCATGCTTTGTTTGTGAATGAAAAAGCTAGTCCAGAGCAAGTAAAAATGCGTCAAGCTTGGTTGGGAGATTATATTTCTGAGTAATAATATTTATATTTTAATAATAAATTGCTGAGTACAGGACAAAAAATAATTAAAAATACTTTACAGCTTAAACCTACCTAAAACTAGGGATTAGATCGCTTCGCTGTTAGATTCTAGACCCAATTGAGTTCTAATTGGGTCTAAAATCTAATATCTAAGAGCGAAGCGATCTAAAATCTAATAAAATGTTAAGTAGTTTCGATATTTTATTAGATGTAAAAACTTTTGTCTTGTACACAGAATAAATTGACTAAAAAGGTATTGGATTCGTTTCCAGTATCTTTTTTTTTATCTTAGTAGAATAACTTTTCAACGATCTTATTAATATGAAAATACTTAGCATACGCCTCAAAAACCTTAACTCTTTAAAGGGGGAATACCACATTAGTTTTGAAGAGTCCCCTCTTAGAGACAGTGGTTTGTTTTTGATAACGGGAAATACTGGCGCAGGCAAATCGACCATTTTGGATGCGATTACCTTGGCTTTGTTTGGCTTGGTACCAAGGTTTGAGGATATGAATATTAATAAGAAGGAAAATCAAATCTTGACGCATGGTAGCAAAAGTTGTTATGCAGAGGTAGAGTTTGAGAGTATGGGAAAGGTGTATCGCTCCAAATGGAGTTTGCGCAAAACCCGTACAGGTTCTTTTTCTGAATCTAAACGAGAGATTGCTGAACTGTCTCCAGATCGTTTGAATAGTAAAATACTAGCCACCAAAAAGAAGAAAGTAGATGCTTTGGTGGAAGAATTATTGGGTGGTTTGGACTTCAAACGCTTTACTCGTTCTGTTTTGTTGGCGCAAGGAGAATTTGCTCAATTCTTGAAAGGAACCAAAGACAGAAGTACCATTTTGGAGCGCATCACTAATTCTGATCGTTATTCTAAAATATCTATTGCTGCTTTTGAACGACATAAAGAAGCGCAATTGGAGTTGGAAAAACTTAGAGAGCAAAATTCTAACATTCAATTATTAAGCCCTGAAGAAAAAGCTTTTTTGGTAGAACAATTGGCACTTTTGGAAGGACAACAGCAAGAACAAGAGAAAGCTTTAGTTCAACAACAAGAGGCATTGCAGGTTATCCAAAAGTTGGAGCATCTAAAAACAGAGCAAGAGCAATTGGGTCTTCATTTAGAGCAGTTCTTAGCACAAAAAACAGCGGCTCAAACTTCCTTTGATCAATTGGCTTTGCATCAAAAAGCAATTGAATTTAAACCTGCTTTGGATGAGTTGGAGCAAATTATAAAAAATCATCAAACGGTCTTAACGGAAATTGAGTCCTTGCAAAAAGCCACTCTATCAACAACAGAAGAGTTAAAAGAACGTTCTGAACAGCAGAAAAAACTAGACCGTGCAAAACAAACCGCTAAAGAAAACTTTTTGGTATTTGAAAAAATCTACGATCAAGTTGTCAAATTAGATACGCAATTAGAAAGCGAGGAAAAAGTGGCGCTGTCCTTACAAAAAGAGCTGAAAGAATCTGCTACTCTTGTTGCAAGCAAAACCTCGCTTATCAACAAAAATCAAGCAGAAAAAAAGGGCTTGTTAGAAGCGCAGTCGAATACAAGCAATTGGTTAAAAGAACATCAACTCTATGCTTCTTTGGTGGACTCAGATACCATCTTTGAATTAAAAAATCAATATAAAGACCTTCAAAAATACGAAGAGGCTTTACAAGCCATTACCAAGAAACAAAACACCACTCAAGAGCGAGTTAAAAGCTTGCATACGCAAGCACAGCAATTAACAACTGCCCTTGAAAAAAATCAACTTACGCTGACAGAAGAACAGGCAATTTATCTAGAGCTTTGTAAAAAATATAAATTAGATACTGCTTTAAGTTATGAGACGCATTTAACTGCTATCCAGGAAAATAGTTCTAATACAGATCAACTCTTACAAGCCTTGACTAGCGTAGAAGAGGAACGTAAAAAACATCAAGAATTATTGATTGAAGTCATTGAAATAGATGAGAATATCAGTAGCAAGCAAATAGAGTTTGAGTTTTTGGATGGTTTATTTTTAAAGCAAGAAGCGGCTTTAAATCAAGCTCGAAAATTAGAAGATTATTATGATTTGGTTTATCAAGAATTACAGGCAAAAAATGGATTGAGTGCTTTTCGTGGCAAGCTAAAAGAAGGCGATGAATGCCCCTTATGTTTTTCCGTCGAGCAACCTTTTCGAAACTTAGAGGTAGATATTAGTTTTGCCTTAAACAAAGCAGATCAAGATCGTAAAAAAGCAAAGAAAGATCGTGAAAAGGTAGAGCAAACTTATTCTGAGAACACCAATCATCAACGACTTATTTTTTCTAATATTCAAGATTTACAAAAGAAAAAAGTTGCCCTTTTAAATGACTTAACTTTGGTGGAAGAAAACATTCGTTTCATCATTGACCAAAAAAAGTTATTTATTGCGCCACTCATTCATAAAAAAGATGCCCTTAAAGATAAAATTGCAGATACCTCTGCCTTAGTCAAAGAGTATGTTGAGCTAGAACGTGCTTTGGTGAAAATTCAGCAAAGGATTCAGAATAGCGAAAAAGACCAAGAATTAATTCAGTCCAAATTGCATCAAAACACCTTGCAGGTCAATGATTTTAAGCAACAGCAAACGGAACAAGCACTAGAACAAACCCATTATGCGACTGAGTTTAAAAAAGCGCAAACATTTATTAAAAAGCAGCTTGCTAATTATCAATTAAACGATCCATTACCCAAAGCCATTGAACGCTTAGAACAACACAAAAACAAGTATGTAGAACAGCTTGAATGGCAACAAAAACAGTTGACGCAAATCACGAACATTGACTTGCAGATTAAGCATGTTCAAGAGCAATTAAAAGAGGTACAAGAGCATTGGGATAGCAAAAAATTGCTTTGGGAAAAACATCAGAAAGGTTTTGAAGCCTTGAAAACAACCCGTTTTGAGTTGTTTGGCGAAGCGTCTATACAGGAAACTAAGGTTGCTAAAACGGCTGAATTAGAGAAATTAAATCGTGTTTTGGAAGAGAACTTGAAAGCGGTTCAGCAACTAGAGCAATTGCAAGCTAAAAATACAGGTGTTTTATCTGAAAAAGAGAAACAAGCTGTCCTGTTAGATGCTTTGATTTCCGAAAAACAGCCTTTGTTACTAAAGGCTATTCAAGCCATTGGCTTGGAAGATTTAGCGGCACTCAAAGCAAGTTTGTTGGACAAGGTAAGGGCACAAACCATCGCTCAACAACAACAAGATTTACAACAAGCCATTGATGCTACTTCCGAAAAACAAAAGAACAACAAGCAACAACAAGGTACTATTTTAGAAGGATTATCAGTTCCGTTGGCAGAAAAAGAACCTCTATTGGAGCAGTACCATTTGTTGCAACAACAAATCAAAAACTTGTTGCAAGAGATCGGCAGTACCAAAGAAAAATTACGCCATCAAGCGACTCAAGAAGAGAAAAACAAAGCACTCTTAGACCAAATCAATGCCTACAAAAAAGAAGTCGAACGCTGGGGCATCCTCAAAGAAGTGATTGGTTCTAGTGATGGTAAAAAATTCCGTGTCTTTGCTCAAAGTATTACGCTCAAAAAATTGATTCATTTAGCGAATCAACATTTGCGTTACTTTATTAATGGGCGTTATTACCTAGAAAAACGCTTGGCTGAATATCAAGATCGACGTCCCAATGACATTCTAGAAATTGATATTGTAGATACGTTTCAAGCAAATAATAAACGTCCTTTGAATACGCTTTCGGGTGGGGAAAGCTTCTTAGCAAGCTTGGCTTTGGCTTTGGGCTTGTCTGATTTGGCAGGTGGTAATGCTACTATTGAATCGCTCTTTATTGATGAGGGTTTTGGAACTTTGGATACGGATACTTTGCAAGTTGCGATTCGTGCTTTGCAAACGCTAGAATCTAAAGGAAAAACGATTGGTGTTATTTCTCATATTGAACAACTGAAACAGAATATTCCTACGCAGATTCATGTCGTCAAAAAGGGGGGTGGATTTAGTCAATTGACGATTTCTGAGGTGTAGGGGTTCTATGTGTAAAAATTAGATTTAACTGCTAAAGCTTGTTCTCAGTGAAAATAGATTTGGCTACTTATTTCCAAACGCTCCAGTAAATAGGAGATTTGGAAACAGATTGAAGGCTTGTAACCTTTTCTTGATTACGCTCGTTAGACAAGGAAATCTTCTACCTCTTCTCTGCCTTACTGAATCTTTCAAAGCATAAAAAAGAGGTTTGTAAGAAGGTAGTGCTAACAAAAAAAGGGCATCGCCCTAATATCCTTCCTCCAGAAAACAAAAACACTCCAATATAAAATTAGTATCTGATGGCAAATACCTACACACAATTATACATTCAAATGGTCTTTGTTGTAAAAGGACGACAAAACCTAATTCCCAAAGTACACAAAGCTGCTGTTTACAAATATATCACTGGTGTTATTCAAGAACGAAAACACAAATTATTAGCCATAAACGGCATGCCTGATCATATCCATATTTTTATTGGCTTACACCCCAATCAGAGCTTATCTGATTTGGCAAAAGAAATCAAAACAGCTTCAACCAAATACATCAAAAAACAAACTTGGATGAAACACAATTTTTCTTGGCAACGTGGATTTGGTGCATTTTCTTATTCTCATTCACATATTAGCAATGTGGCAAAATACATTGCCAATCAAGAGGAACATCATAGAAAGAAGACCTTAAAAAAAGAATATTTAGATTTTTTACAAAAATTCGAGGTTGAATATGATGAACGATATCTTTTCGACTTTTTAGATTGATAGGAGGAGCTGACGCTCCTTTTGGGGCGAAGCTATGCTTCTTTTCTTATAGATGGGGTCGGAGCTGACGCTCCTTTGGGGCGAAGCTATGCTTCTTTTGCTACTATACCAGATTTTGACGCCAACTCCCATAAAGGGCATCGCCCTAACACCATCTGTAAAACTGCATAATAAATAAGAAAGGAGCAGCGCTCCGGCACCAGACACTATTATCTTCTTTATTCTAAATCTACAAGCATGTAGACATCTTAATTCCTTCACAAAAAAAATGGTGCTGCATAGAATATATCTACACAGCACCAGGTTCATTATTTTTATCTAAAAGACCTAAGCTTGCGCTTGTGCGGGTCTTGATGTTTTTTTCTTCAAGGCTGGATTTTCACGCTTTGTACGAGAATATAAGGTTAGTTTTTTATCTGTCAAAAAGCGCCAATTCACAGCAACCCAAGAGTTATAAGAATGTAAATCATCATAAAACTCTGGTGCTATTTTTCTCAATTGAGGCAAACGACTACCTGGAATGCGTGGAAAATCATGGTGCTCGTTGTGATAACCTACATTAAAGGTGACTAAGTTCAGAGGTCCATAGTAAGAATAGGTTTCTTGACCTTCTTCGAATACATAATGCTCTGAAATAAAGTGTCCAGAAACAGGATTCAAACCACCTGCTAAAATTAAAGACAAGGCTAAGTAAAGTAACGCTGACAAAGCAGCAGCACCGCTTACATACATGGCTAAACCTCCAAAAAACAAGGTCATTACGGTAATTTGAAAAATAAAATTATAGACAACCCATTTATTTATTTTTAGCTTTTTTACCATCATTGGACGCAAGGCATAAAAGAAAATTTGACTTACAAACCAAATTACTTTACCAATAAAACCTTTAAACAGCATAGCTTCTCCCAAGGTAGGAATATCGGTATCTTCTCCATCCGTTCCTTGTGACCAGTGATGTACCCCATGATAATACTTGAACGCCATTGCATAAGGGAAAATCATTGGAATGTTCGCAAAGAAAGAAAAATAATTGTTGTGTGATTTTTTTTCAAATGCTAAATCATGTGTAATTTCATGTACAGACAAAAACATTGCATGTACAATCGTTGATCCTACTATATAAGTGATCACTAGGAAAAGAATCCAACTAATAGAAATCAACTGATAACTCAATGCAGCCAATGTCATGTGCAAACTTACCCAAAGTATCGTAAAATATTTCATTTTAGGATTGATTCCAAAAAGTTCTTTAACCTCTGGATGTGCCTTTAAAATATCTTGTCTACGTTGAACATGCGGCTCTTTATCGTCTGCCCAATAATAGTCATTTTCTGACGGTTTATGAATTGCCATATTTTATGTTTTTTTTAAGTTTTGATTGATACAATCAACCTATTATATTGCATTTTTCGTTATCAAAGTATTCATTCCAAACGCTTTTTTTGAACATTTGGTCAACTTTTAGCCCATTTTGAAGCGTTTAACTCGTTTGCGCTGCAAAGATAAGACATGTAGTTTATTCTACACTACGATTTATCATTTTTGTTCTTGATTTATATCTTTTTTATGTCATTCTCTGCTTCTTAGGAATGAGAAATAAATATTGCCAAGTTCTTTTACTTTACTCTAAGATGACTTTAAGTTACAATTCCCCTAAGGGCTACTCTAAATTAAAGCATCTTACAAGTCGTCTAGAAAAACAATGCCATCAAAAGCGGCTCTATCAAAAGGCATGTCCAAACAAGGCGTTCTTGAATATTCTTGATCGTAAACATTCTGTCGCTCATCAAAACGAGTTGGATAATAATTCATTTGAATGATGGTCTGTGCTGCACGCTCTTTGAGTGTTGGAATGGCGGACAATTCATCTCGCACACTTTCCGTTTTGCAGATGGCAATCATCTGTTCCACTCGATTTTTATTATAAATCGAAGGCTGAAAAGGAAAGGCTTCTGCCTCTTCTGCTACAGGAATTGGCAAAGCGCCATTCACCCACAAAGAAACCTTATTATCATAAGGAAAAGGGTCGATGGGTTCTCCATTCAACCAAACATTGAAGTGAATGTGCGGAATTCCTAGAGGAAATAAAATTAAGGCATCTAATCCACTGTAACCAGACAACGCAATCGCTTCTCCTCGCTGCACGACGGTTCCAACTTCGACCAAGGCACGAGCCAAATGGGCATAACAAGTCATCAAGCCTTTTCCATGGTCTATAAAAATTTTTAAGCCTCCTCGATTGAATTCTGATTTGATGGCAACCACCTCTCCTGCTGCTGCGGTACAAACGGTAGAACCAACAGGAATCGCGAAGTCTGTTCCATTGTGGCTGTCGTAGGTCAGGCGATTTCCTCTAAAATCACGGACTTGTGTTTTTTTGACTGACCAGCCGTTTTTTATGGGTGTTTGGGTATGGTTGACCAAATTAGAAATAATTGCTTTCCTTGGGATGTAATATTTCCCTAACCATAATTTGGGTGAAACGATAGGATGCATTTGAGACAAACTCGACAATCCAAATTTAGAACCAGGGACATCTTCTTGTCCAAACAAGGCAATTTTGGCTTGTCGCATCCGCTCCTTAAAAGGAGACAGCCCTAGCACTTCTCCAAAGAACTTTAATTTTTCCATTTTTTAGCGGGGGTTATTTCATTCTAAAAACTCTTTTTGTATATAATTGGGTAAAGATACGGATTTTTTAGTGTTTTGGAATGTAATAAATTAGTAACTTTGACCTAATTTTATTTTATTTTAGTAACTTTGACCTAATACCTGCAACTAAAAATTTAAGTTACTAAAAATCAACCTTCTAAAAATGAAAAAATCAACCCTATATTATAAAATTGGCGCTTGGGCTTTAATTATGTTGGGCATTGGGCACCTTTTTGCACATATTTCTCTATCCATGATGCCCCAAACAGCAGAACAAATAAGTATGGCAGAAGCTATGACACAATTTCAGATCCACATATTAGGAACAGAAAGCAATCTAATGAATTTTCATAATGGATACAGCCTTATGATGGGCATTTTAGTACTCAGTTATGGCTTGGTGAATCTGCTCTTGGTAAAACACAACTCCAATCCATCTGTAAATCTTCAAACTATTTTAATATTGAATAGTTTCATGGCAATGATTACCTGTATATTATCTATTCGATTGTTCTTCATGCTTCCTATTGCCTTATCAGGAGTCGCTTCAGTAGCTTTTGCGCTTGCTTATATTGATAATCTAAAAAAAGAAGCACAAGCTATATTATGATAA
>CALDEP010000123.1 GCA_937942475.1 uncultured Aureispira sp. | reverse complement strand
TCAAATTTTCAAATCATCAAATTTTCAAATTGTTTTACATCTAGCAAAAATTGAATCGTTTTGAAATCCTTTCTTAAGTTTTTAGTCTTTTTGGGTATTGGTCTTGCCTTGTTGTATTTTGTTTATGTGAATCAAGCTGCTGCTTATGAACTGGAGTGTCAGTGCAAAACAGGAGCAGACTGCCAAGTTACGCTGATTCAAAAAGTAGTGAATGACTTTAAAGGCACGAACTTTTTTTGGTTGTTTGTTATTTTAATGGCATTCATGATTAGCAATATGAGCCGAGCCTTGCGCTGGAATCAATTGATTGAGCCTTTGGGTTATAAACCTAAAATCTTTAATACATTTTTTGCGACAATGATCGGCTACATGATCAATTTGGCCTTGCCACGAGCAGGAGAAATTGCTAAACCTGCGACAGTAGCTAAATACGAAAAAATTCCACTAGAAAAATTAGTAGGAACAATTGTCGTTGACCGAGCCTTTGATGTCATGATGTTATTATTAGTAACAGGCTTAACCTTTTTGACACAATTTACCTATCTCTATGACTTTTTATTTGGAGAAGGACAACCCACGGTAGAATGTTTGCATCCAATGGTTGAGAACGAAGCTTCTTTTTCCATTCCTTGGTTTTGGTTGTTTGTAACAGCCATAGGAATTGGTCTTTTGGTCTGCCTTTTTATTGTAATTCGTTGGAAAACGATCAAAGAAACCGCCCTAGCTAAAAAAATATTTGCCTTAATTGGTAGCTTTATTGCTGGCGTTAAAACCGTTTCTCAATTGAAACGTCCAGGGATATTTGTCATGCACACCTTGATTATTTGGTTGATGTATTATTTGATGCTTTATCTCTGTTTCTTTGCCTATGGACCAACGATTGGTCTTTCACCTTTGGCAGCTTTGTTAGCCTTTACATTTGGAACCTTTGGAATGGTCATTCCTTCGCCTGGAGGAATGGGAACGTATCAAATTGCCGTTACCGCAGCCTTAGTTATCTATGGTGTGGCAGAAGCGGATGCCTTTGCTTTTTCCAACATCATGTTTTTTACGATTAGTATCTTTGGAAATCTATTTTTTGGATTACTAGCATATATTGTTTTACCTATTTATAATAAAGGTTATGAACCCGTTCTTCCAGAAAATCACGAATAAGATACAAGATTGGTCTACAGCAGCTCAAACGGTTCGAAAATGGCAGAATGATGGGAGAGAAGTGGTTTTTACCAATGGCTGCTTTGATTTGGTTCATTTTGGGCATGTAGCCTATTTGACAGAAGCGGCTGCACAAGGACAAAAACTGGTTCTTGGGCTCAATTCCGACGCTTCCGTTGCTCGGCTCAAAGGAGCACACCGCCCAATTAAAGACCAAAAAAACCGAGCTTACTTACTAGCAAGCCTAGAAATGGTTGATTTGGTGGTGATTTTTGAAGCAGATACGCCACTAGAATTAATACAAAGCATACAACCCGATGTCTTAGTGAAAGGAGGCGACTGGTCTGTAGAACAAATCGTAGGCAGTGAAGTGGTTCTAGCCAAAGGAGGAAGCGTCAAAAGCTTAACTTTTGTGGACGGGCATTCTACGACAAGTTTGGAGCAGAAAATTCAAAAAGGATAAATAATTTCTCTGAGTATAGGACAAAAAGTATAGATAAATACTTTAGATCTTAGATCTATCAAAAAAATAGGCTTAGATCTAATAAAGGTGTTAAGTGGATGCTATATTTTAGTAGATCAAGAAAGGTTCTATACGTAGAAACGATTTATTATTTAATTTCTCACACATTTTTAGGGGGGGAGTAGGTATGCGAACGACAAAGGAGTAAGAAACATTTAGAAAACTCTTTTTTTATACGTTCCCTAACACCATCTACTCTGTTTTTTTATTTTAATAAAACCAATATACTTTGTGCTAAATCCTTGTTAGATAGATTTCTATTACAAGATTAAAAAAAAAGAACACAAGGTATTCTAAAACAAAAAAGAATGAGAAATTGGAAAATGAATTTGACCGCAGTTGCCTTGATGGGCATGAGTGTGATGTCTTGCGAAAAGCAACTTTTAGAATTATTAGATTTTACGAATGCAGAAACTGAAGTGGAATTAACCAATAGCAACCAAAGTGTCGATGACGAGGTGGATGCCGTTTCTTTTAACAGCAAAGGAATTAGTGCTGCGTTTTTGCAAGATCGTTTACCTCAAGGAGCAACGATTACCGATTCGGGAGAAGATACTTACCCACGAACCTTAACATTAGATTTTGGGGCAGGAACAGAAGATCACAAAAGATGCAAAAAACAAGGTGAAATTATTGTTGAAATGACAGATGACATGGCAATAGTAGGTGCACAACGCATCACAACATTCAACGATTTCTTTGTCAAAGGACGTCAAATAACAGGAACAAAGACAATGACTACTTTGTCTATTAATGCAGAAGGACAACCTGTCTTTAAGATCGAAGCTAACTTAGAAATGTTGGACAAAAAAGGCGTTACAGCAACTAGAGTACTCGCAGGAACCAAAACTTGGGAAAGTGGATTTGGAGATGAAGATCGCTTTAATGATGTATTTATGGTAGAAGGAGCGGCGACTATGGAAAGAGAAGGTAATTTAATGACCCGTACCATTACAAGTCCTTTAGTGGTAGATCGCTCTTGCGATTTTATCAAAGAAGGTGTGATCGCTTTAGATAAAAATGGCGAAGTTTCTACGATAGATTTTGGCGATGGAACTTGTGATGCCATTGCTTTTGTAACCAAAGATGGAGATACTTACGAAATTGATTTAGAAGAAGAGCGTGTAGATAGAGCTAAAGGAAAATGCAATAAAGAGGATCGTGCTGCTGGAGATGTTGCACAAAACGACAATTAGATTTAGCAGCCTAAAAATAGAATAGAGACCACTTTGGACAAGCCGTTCGAAGTGGTCTTTTTACGTAAGAATAGCCATCTTTTATTTGCACGACATCCTTTTTTTAATTCCGTATAAGACAAAAAAAATCCCAGATTTATAAGTTAATCCTCTTAATGGGAATACCTAGAGGTTCAAAACAAGTAATTTGAGAATACAAGCACAAAAAAATAGGAGTCATCCCTTAAATGGGGATGACTCCTATTCTACATAAGCATATCGTGTAAAATCAAACAATACTAGTACTTTTGTATTCGTTTTTTACTGGTCTTTGTTTGGATATAATAAATGCCTGCACTTAAATTGGAGAGGTCCAGAACGACTTTGTTTGTATTTTGCTCCACGAGTTTTACAAAAACAGTGACCTCCTTTCCTAAGGAATTAAAGAGTTTAATTTGACTTAACTCCTCTTCTTTATCTGTTGTTATAGTAACTTGATTTGCAGTAGGGTTAGGATAAACATGTAATACCTTGTTTTGTGCTTCATTAAACCTTACTGCCTTTATTGGAGAATAGGTAAATTGATTATCAAAATCAACCTGTTTTAACCGATAATAAGAAATAGGCGAATAGGCATTATAATCAAACGTTTCATAGCTTTGTGGGGTAGTAGAATTACCAGCGGCATTAACTATCTCAAGCGCTTCCCAATCCAATCCGTTGGCAGAACGTTCAACTATAAAGTAGTCATGGTTGATTTCTAAAGCCGTTTCCCAATCAATTTGCACCCTTTGATTATCGACCTTTGTACAGTCAAACTTTTGCAGCTTAATAGGAAGTAAAATACAGATGTTATTAGCACGCACTTCGGCAGAAACCGTATAAAAATCAGCGGGCGTATTTTGATTATTATATTCTGTAGCAATCCAATTCGCTGTTTCTTCTCTATTGCTAATTCTTACCTCATCAATATTCCCTATAAAATAGCTGCTGACACCTCCATTACCACCTCTTGCTCCAATTCTTAAATCTTGGTCATTCAAAGCCAAAGGATTAGAACAATTATTCAAACTTTGTATAAAAGCACCATTGACATAATGCTTTTGGATTCCACCAGCAAAAACAATGGTTACTTTACTCCAAGTAGATAATGGAATGACTCTAGTACCTGCCCAGCGCCAACAACCAGGGTTAGAGGCTGCCTGAAAAGCACCCGTATTATCCTGCAAGCCCATTTCATAAGTACTTTCCTTGTTAATAATCATTCCTCGATCACTAACAACATTATAATTCGTAGGAAAAACCCAAGCACTCATTGTTAAATTGACCACATCCAAACTAGTCGTTCCCGACTCAGCAACATTCAAATAATGGCTAGAGCCATTAAAACTTCTAGCATCGCCTATTTTTCCTGGAATATTAGCTGTTGAAAAATTAGTGGCATTCATTCCATTAGAAGTAGCATCTCTAAAATCATTATTAGACAGATGGTAGACTGCCGCTGCATTTGTCCCCCAAGCTAAGCCAGTCGAGGGGTTATTTACAACGTTATTATTTCCATAATACATGCTAATTTCTGTATTGACAGTCGCACTTAATGAGGGGATTTTTACCCATGCAATATATTCGCCTGTTACAGGATTATACTTTTCTATTTGATGGCTAAGGCCTGTACTACAATCGTCTTGTGTAAATGTGATATCGTATCCATTAGAGTTTTGTACTTTTCCTCCATTTGCAACCGATCTTAAATCAGGGTCAGTAAAACTGACTAGTATGGTGAAATCTAAAAGTGGAGTAGTTCCTGCAACTTGTGAAGATTGAATTTGTATTTGTTTGCCAAATTGATAATTGAAAGGTTGAGCTAAAGTACAGATAGGGAAGTACATCAAAAGAATGATGCCAATAAATAGTTTCATTTTTTTTTATCTTTTTAAATTTGTAATTAGTAGTCCGTACAATTTTTTAGTTTTTATTCAAAAACTAAAAAAGCACTATTCATCTAATTGATTATTAGTAAAATAAACTTCTAGTAACTAATAAGCCAAAATGCTAATAATCAATTAGATAAGCTTTTTGCACAGATTATTGGTCATAAGAATAAATACAAGCATTGTGGGAGTTTACTTGGGGACTGTCATGATAGATAATAAGGCTCTTATTCCTTCAATTGTTTGTTTTCAATAAGCATAATATGTAGGAACTTTAGGTTTATAAAACCTAACGGACGATTCCTGAAATCCGTCAAATATAGACAATTTTTAAAACTTTTTTGTAGTTCAGTTAAACTGCACGACTCAAAATAGAAATGATTTTAAAGAAGTTATAAAAGGCGCTTAAAAGAATATTAAAAAAATAAAAAATATTCTGTTGTATTTATTAATAGAGTGAATCAACAACACGATAGGAATAAAAAATGCGTAACTCCAATTAGAAGTTACGCATGTTAGTTTATTTAGAAAGAACTTGGTTTATCCACCAAAAAAGTCTTTCATCTTATCAAAAAGTCCTTTACGTTCTCTTTTTTCAGCATCACTAGGTTGGAAACTTTTTCCTTTGCGAATCACTTCCAAAGCCTTTTTCTCTTCTGCTGTAAAGGTCGTTGGTACCCAAATATTGACGTGAATCAACTGGTCGCCTTTGCCATAACTTTGAATAGAAGGCAAGCCTTTTCCACGCAAGCGGAAAATTTTACCAGAAGGCGTTCCCTGTGGCAAGGTAATTTTAACCTTCCCTGTCAATGTAGGCACTTCCATGCTAGTTCCTAAAGCCGCATCTGCAAAGTTGACATCTAGTTCATAAAGTACATTATTACCATCTCTAGTAAAGTGTTCGTGTTCTTTCTCCTTGATATTAATCAACAAATCACCAGAACCGCCACCATTAACACCAGCATTACCTTTGCCATTCATAGACAATTGCATGCCTTCACTAACACCAGCAGGGATTTCTAAATTAATCATTTCCTCACCATACACACGACCTTCTCCTTTACAAGAAGTACATTTGTTGGTAATCATTTCCCCAGAACCATGACAAGTAGGACAAGCCGCAGTCGTCTGCATTTGCCCTAAAAAGGTCTGTTGAACACGACGGACATATCCAGAACCATTACAAGTGTGACAAGTCTTTACAGAGTTCTTATCTTTTGCACCAGAACCAGCACAGGTTTTACAACCAACATATTTTTTTACCTTGATCTTCTTGGTCGCTCCTTCGTTGATTTCCTCGAGCGTCAAACTTACCTTAATACGCAAGTTTGAACCACGCTGACCACGTTGTTGTTGCTGTTGTTGTCTACCACCACCACCGCCAAAAATATCGCTAAATTGAGAGAAAATATCTTCCATGTTGCCAAAACCACCATGTTGACCACCGCCAGCTTGATTACTCATGCCAGCATGACCATATTGATCATAACGAGCCCGTTTTTGTTCATCAGAAAGCACTTCATAAGCTTCAGCAGCTTCTTTAAATTTAGCTTCAGCCCCTTTATCGTCAGGATTTCTGTCTGGATGGTATTGCAGAGCTACTTTTCGGTAAGATTTTTTTAATTCATCTTTAGAAGCACCTTTACTAACACCTAAAATATCGTAATAATCTCTTTTTTTTGCCATTTTATTTTAATTAAAGTTCAAGTGCTTTGTACCTAAAATAGAAGGACAAAGCAGGATAGCCTAGTTCTCTGCGGATGGAGAGCATAGTATAAGAAAGGTGATTTATTCGCCAATCACAACTTTTGCGTAACGAATGATTTTATCATTTAGATAATAACCTTTCTCAATTGTATCGATAATTTTACCCTTTAGTTCTTCTGAAGGTGCAGGTATTTTTGTTAATGCTTCGTGCAACTCAGGATCAAAATCTTGACCAGTCGTCTCCATTTCTTTAATCCCTTGTTGTTCCAAAGCTTTGAACAATTTATTATAAATCAGAACAACTCCTTCTGGAATGGTTTCATCACTATCACTTGCCAAACGAATCGCTCTACCAAAGTCATCCACAGCAGGCAACAAAGCACCTAAAGAGTCTTTAGCCGCCAATTTGATAATTTCTTGGCGTTCTTTGTTGGTTCTTTTTCTGTAATTATCAAACTCCGCATAAATACGCAAGTACTTATCCTTCATTTCTCCCAACTCCTTTTTTAGACGTTCGGTTTCAGAAAGTTTACTTTCTTCTTTTACAGGCGCTTCTTTTGGTGCATCCAAATCGTCTTCAGATACGGTTTCTTCCGTTGTATTTTCAACAGTAGTTTCTTCTGCTGTATCGTTCGTTTCTTCCGTTGTTAAATTGTCTACGTTTTCTTCGTTTTCAGGACCGTCAACAGGAATTTCTTTCTTATTCATTTATTATAATTTAATACTTCGTAAATTTTTTATTTTTTTAATAAAAAAACTAAAAAAGCATCTTGCATTAGATTGATTATCATTTTAAATTTAAAGTAATAGAACCTAATAAATAGAATCAAGTGCCAAGCACGAATAAATCCATCTAATACGATTTTCTTACGAAGTAATGATAATTAAAATCTTCTAATTTTAGAAAATAAAATAGTCTTACTCATTTTGTGAAAATGAGTTACTTTTGGCTAGTCAAAATGTTTGCCAGCGCAAAAGTAAAGACAAATTGTCAGAAAATACGATTTTAGAGCGTAAAATAGTCCTATTTTTGACGCCGTTTTGCCAATATTTCTTCTAACTTTTCTGTTGATAAATTAACGCCAATAATTTGACCTGTCCCATCAATCAGAAATGTGTTTGGAATTTCCTTGATTCCATAAGCTAAAGCAACGTGATCTTCAAGGCGTTTGACGTCGGAAACATGATTGGGCCATTCCAAATTATCTTTTTTTATGGCAGCTAACCAACGTTTTTTGTCCATTTCAATCCCAACGGAAATTACTGTAAAGTTACTTTCTTCTTGAAATTTGACCCCTTGGTATTTTTTATAAAGCGGAACAATTTCTTTGTTGTGTTGGCGACAAGGACCACACCAACTGCCCCAAAAGTCCAATAAAACCAACTGCCCTTTAAAGTCAGACAAACGAAGCGAATCGCCATCTGCCATGTAACCCACAAAATCAGGTGCCATAGCACCTTTGCTTTGTCCAGGCATTCTATATATTTTGAGTGCTCCCCAAACTAAAAACATAATGAGAGGAATAAATAGTAATTCTTTTAATTTTTTCATTGCTGATGGAATCTACGATACTTCGTGAAGGAATTCTACTAGGTTGATTATTAGGATAGTAAAAACGTTACTAATAATAAAGAACTAAAATAAGAAAGTGAGTAAAGCATTTAGCTTTCTCACTTCAACAGTATGAATATTTATATTTGTCTCTTAACAATTGTTTAGGAGACAACTATGCTTTTTTCTCTTCCTTCGTCAAAACCCCCATTTGGATGAGTGCTTTTTCAGAAGCTTTTTGTTCAGCACTTTTTTTACTGTAATCTTCTGCTGTCGCCAAGACTTTTCCATCTAATAAAACCGCAATTTTAAAACGTTCTCGATTATTTTTGGTTCTATAATGATCCAAAACATCGTAAGAGATTGTTTTTTGATTTTTTTGGCTGTATTCGAGCAATTGACTTTTGTAATTGGTATTAATATTCTCTAGCTCGTGTACATCAAGGTATTGACGTAGCATTTTGTTGATAATAAACGATTTAGTTTGTCTATAACCTACATCTAAATAAATAGCTCCAACAAAAGCTTCATAGGTATTGCCCATCATAGTTTGGCTAATCCTTGTTGCCCCTAATTGGCGCAAAAAGATATCCAACTCCATTTGTTCTGCAATTTTATTGAGGGCTTTTCTATTGACCATTTTCGAGCGCATCTGTGTCAAGAAGCCTTCGTCCTGGGTAGGATATTTTCGGAATAAATATTCTGCGGTTACAGAGTCTAGTATCGCATCTCCCAAAAATTCCAATCGCTCATTATTACTAGGATAACGAACATTTTTACTGTCGTCCTTTGATGTTAAGGATTTATGTGTAAAAGCTCGTTTGTAGAAACGTATATGTTTGGGTGTAAAACCCAAAATTTTCCGCAACTCTTTTACCAAAGCTTTATCCGGAGATAAAGTTAAATTAAAAATTTTTCTTACCACAACGTATTATTTATAAAACCCTCCCCAACAGTTTTTTTAGTTCTTTCTTGTGAATCTATCTAAAGTTTTCGGCTCAAATATATTTGGGTATTGGTGTTGTCTTGGGTGATAACAAGGGAAGTTTGTTAAGCTGTTTCATCTTTAAATACTATGTTATAAAATATATAGTATCTTGATAAGTACAGAAATGAGAATAAAAGCTTTTTTACTGAAGAGTATCCTTTTATTCTTTTTAGTCTTAACATAAAAAATAGAAAGGGATAATACACTCTATTATTAATGCATTATCCCTTAATACTCTGTCAATATAGTAAGAATAAAATTATTCTTCAAACTTTTTGAAAATGATTGTCGAATTATGTCCACCAAAACCAAAGCTATTGCTTAGTGCAGCACGCACTTCACGCTTTTGAGGATGATTAGGAGTAAGATTTAACTTAGGATTAATTGCAGGGTCTGTTTCTTCGTGATTGATTGTAGCAGGAACAATACTGTTACAAATTGCTTTGATACAAATAACAGATTCAATCGCACCAGCAGCACCCAACAAATGGCCTGTCATAGATTTGGTAGAACTAATATTTATATTAAAAGCATCTTCTCCAAAGACCTTTTCTATCGCTGTAATCTCCATCACGTCTCCCAAAGGAGTAGACGTACCATGTGTATTGATATAATCAATATCTTTAGAAGTCAAACCAGCACAATCCAAGGCTTTTTGCATCACTTTAGAAGCACCGGCACCTTCTGGGTCTGGAGCAGTAATGTGATACGCATCAGATGTCATTGCTGAACCAACAAGTTCTGCATAGATCGTTGCGCCACGTTTTTTTGCATGTTCGTATTCTTCCAATACAATGGCACCAGCACCTTCACCTAAAACAAAGCCATCACGGTTTTTGTCATAAGGTCTAGAAGCACGAGTAGGTTCTTCATTTCGCTTTGATAAGGCTTTTAAGGAACCAAAAGCTCCAACTCCAACTTCTGTTACAGAAGCTTCTGAGCCACCTACCAAAATAACATCTGCACGTCCAACTCGAATTAAATCAAAAGCGATACTAGATGCATGCGTTGCCGAAGCACAAGCTGTAACAATCGCAGCCGTGATACCTTTGAATTTATGACGAATAGAAATGTTGCCAGCAGCAGCATCTACGATCATTTTTGGTACTAATAAAGGTGAAAAACGAGGCGTCCCGTCTCCATCTTTAAAGTTTTCAATTTCTTTTTGCAACGATTCTAACCCTCCAATACCAGAAGACCATAGCACACCAACTTCGTCTTTGATTTCTTCACTAGCAGTGTCTAGTCCAGCATCTTTAATTGCTTCATCACTAGCTGCTAATGCATATTGAACAAATTTATCTGTTCTTCTCTCTAAACGACGGTCGCCTAAGACTTCTGTTACATTGAAATTCTTGATTTCGCAAGCAAATTGTGTCTTAAATTTTGACGCATCAAAATTTGTGATTGGTCCTGCACCAGATTTGCCTTCTAGTAAAGCAGACCAAAACTCTTCAACAGTGTTACCAATAGGCGTCAAAGCACCTAACCCTGTAACAACTACTCTTCTGTTTTGCATAGTTTTTTTGGGATTGATATGTTAAACAGATAATATCTTTCATTAAAAAAAGCTAATTTTTTAAATAATTAGCTAAAGGCTTAAATCAATAGACCTTGTGTTTCTACAAAACCAATTGATAGAAGAATAAATAAAGCGTAGTCTATAAAAAGAACAAGCGTTGAAGCGTAATGCTTCAACGCTTATAGTAATTTCTTTTTTACTAACCAGCTATCGCTTCTTCCAAGAAACTTATGGCATTACCCACTGTTTGAATTTCTTCTGCTTTTTCGTCAGGAATAGATAGTTCAAATTCTCTTTCGAACTCCATGATCAATTCTACTAAGTCAATTGAATCAGCACCTAAATCTTGCTTAAAATTTGCTTCTGTAGTTACTTCAGATGCATCGATAACTAGTTTGTCTGCGATAATTTTGGTTACGCGATCAGTTATAGTTGACATAACTTGTATTTTTTTTTTCAATAAAAAAACCTTGCGGTAATTTGTTTTATAATCAGTGACAAAGATGAATATTTACAATTGCATAACCAAAAAAAATGCTGTTTTTTTTAATGAATCTAAGTCCTGCCTGTCTTTTTATCTAAAATAAGATGGCTTTGAAAGCCTTTTTTAGGGGTTTTATGCTGGTTTTTGCTTGAATTTTGTACCTGTCGAAACAAGGCGTTATTTATTATCAAATAAATAACATTCTGTGTTAATATTTGTTAAGAAATCACTTTTATGAATTTAATGCACTACTTTGGATTGATAGCATAGGTACATTTTTACTTTAAAATACATAAGGCTATATTCTTTTTCTACTTAATTTTCACTTATTATTATTCTAACACTAGTACGTTTAGATTCTAGTTTTAAAAAGTGCGTAATAGTGAAATTTAAGACGATATCGATGTTACACGGTTGTTTTGCCAATTAAAATCCAGTTTCCCTACATCCGATTTTGGTTATAAACAATTACTGTATAAATAGGAAATCATGAAAAAGGAATTGAACTTAACATTACAACTAGAAAACAAACTAGCAAATATTTATTTTGACTCGGAAAACAATTATTACGAGGAAAGATGGAGTACAGCAACAAAAGATGCTAGCGATGAAGAGTTTAAAGCGTATCAGCTTGAGAAAGTAGAAATTTCTAAGAAACTTCCGACACTTTATTTTTTGTGTGATACGAAAAACTTTTTATTTAGGATAAATAATGAGATGAAAGAGTGGACGGACGAAGTGGTCATGAAGTATTGGGATAGTACAGAGCTGAAAAAATTAGCATTTATTAGTTCTGAAAAACTAACTTCACGACTAAGTGTATTAAATGCAATGAATGTAGGGAAACACCCCTATGCAATTCAATACTTTAACGATGAAGAAGCCGCTAAACGTTGGTTATTTGAGGTTTAATCAAGTGTTGAGTGGTTTTATCTTGAAGAAATGTTCTTCTAAAAAAAACAATAAAAAGAATACATGCTTATTCTTTTTATGAAAATAATAATATATGCTTAAACAAATTTTATTTTTTCTTGCATTGTTAGCAGGGGCAGGCAATGTACTCGGTCAAGGGTATATTCTAATCCCAATGGACGAAGACCAGACGAATCACATGAAAGCTTATGGGATTACGTATCAGGTTCTTTCTGCCAAACAGGAAGCTTACTGGTTGCTCAACTATCAAGGAGGGAGTTTTGCTTTTCAATACAACGAAGTATTCAAAAAAGAGTGCATGCGTAGAGGGGTTTCTTTCAAAGTGATTCCAACGGCTTCATTTAATAGTATTTTAAATGAAATAAATGATCCTCAGGTCAATATGGAAGCAATGAAATTGGAAGTTGCTCCTAAAGTGGCGGTTTATAGCCCTACTGTTAATGTAAGGGGGCAAGAAGTGCAGCCTTGGGATGATGCAGTGACGTTGGTCTTGACTTATGCCGAAATTCCTTATGATTTGGTATATGATGACGAAGTATTGGGGGGGGAACTCAACAAATACGATTGGTTGCATTTGCACCACGAAGATTTTACAGGACAGTTTGGAAAGTTCTTTGCGAATTATAGTAGTCAGAAATGGTACAAAGATCACGTGCGTGGCATGGAAGCTTTGGCTGAAAAACATGGTTACAGCAAAGTTTCTCAACTAAAACTGGCTGTCGTTAAAAAAATTAGAGAGTTTGTTGCTGGAGGTGGGTTTATGTTTGCAATGTGTTCTGCAACCGATACCTATGATATAACCTTAGCTGCTGATGGAGTGGATATCTGCGATTATATGTACGATGGAGATGCACCAGACCCAGCCGCACAAAGCAAATTAAATTATAACAATACCTTTGCCTTTAAGGATTTTAAATTAGTAAGAGATCCTTTAAAATATGAATTTTCTACTATTGATGCTTCTCCTTTAACTTCTCCTTCTAGGCGAGTAAAAGACGATGTCGATTACTTTACCCTGTTTGATTTCTCTGCGAAGTGGGATCCTGTTCCAACTATGTTGACACAGTCACATACCAAAACAGTGAAAGGGTTTATGGGGCAAACAACTGCTTTTAGAAAAGATCAAATTAAATCAAACGTACTCATTTTAGGAGAAAATAAACCTGCAAATGAAGCACGTTATATTCATGGAACGTTCCAAAAAGGGTTTTGGAGTTTTTATGGCGGACATGATCCAGAAGATTACAGACATTTTGTACACGACCCTCCGACCGACTTGGAATTGCACAAAAAATCTGCTGGATACCGACTTATTCTAAATAATGTTTTGTTTCCCGCAGCGAAGAAGAAGCCTAGAAAAACATAAAATCTAGGAAAAAAAACAACTACCTTATTTATAGGTAGTTGTTTTTTTTATTAATTATTAATTGTTTGTTTTTCGTGCAACTAAATCTCATTTGATTCTCATTTAGGCAGTTGATATTAAGCAAAGCAATAATTTGTCCCTAAAAAATAAGGAGAACCAAAATCGATGTAGTACTTTTACAGACTCAATATACCTTGCACATAGATTCATAATTATAAAATCATCAATGAAGTATACTATAACAGCCATTGCCTGCCTATTTTTATTGCTTTCAGCTTGTAAACAAGATACCAATAAGGTAAAAGAAATAATAGACGTAAATCTTGAAGACCCTGTTGTGCAGCTTATTTTTAATTATCAAAATGAACGCAAAACAGACATTTTATTGACCTATTTGACGGTTCCAAATCCAACCCATCGTTATTTAGCGGCAATGGCTTTTGGATCGGTTCAGGACACTGCTGCGATCAAAGATTTGGCAGATTTACTAAAAGATGATTACGAAGAAGTTCGTTATGCTGCGGCGTACGCTTTAGGGCAAACGAAGAATACAAAAGCAGCGGCTTATCTAACCAAAGCGTTTAGAGAAGATTCTTCTAGATTGGTCCAAGCAGGGATTCTAGAAGCAATTGGTCGTTGTGGTACAGAGGAACATCTTAAAAACCTTTCTGTGACACGTCCTTATCCGATTCAAGATAGTATTTTGTTGGAAGGGCAGGCGACAGCCTTATATCGTTTTGCTTTGAGAGGTTTGGTACACAAAGAAGGAACGACTAAGATTATGAATGACTTTATGGCAAATTCATTGATGTCTTCTAAGGCTAGATTTATTGCTGCAAACTATTTGGCTAGAACCAAGGGGATTGATTTGAGTGGCTATGAAAATGTATTGATAAATAATGTTTCGGAAGAGAAAGATCCCAATACTTTGATGTCTTTAGTGACAGCATTAGCAAAAAGCAAAACCAAGCGAGCACAAGAGATGTTGGAGCGAATTTATCCAAAACAAGAAGACTATCGAGTGAAATGTAATATTTTGAGAGGCTTGAAGTACTTCCCTTATGACTCCGTTAAAACGCTTGCTTTTGATGCTTTAGATGATAAAAACTTACATGTAAATATTACAGCAGCAGAATATTTGTACCACAATGGGAAGGATTTAGATGCGGGTAAATATTATACCTTGGCAGATAAATACACCGACTGGCAAGTGCGAGCAATGTTGTTGGGGGCTGCGGTGCATAATTTATCTTATTTCAAGTCTAAAACAAAGTCCTTTTTCAGCTCTAAAATTATTAGTTTGTACAAAGCTTCTAATAATGTTTACGAGAAAGCTGCTTTGCTAAAAGCCTTGGGAAGTCACAGTTGGAATTATCGTTTTATTGCGGGCGAGATTTTTCCTTCAGCAGATAGCATCACCATTCCAGAGGTGATTCGATCAAGCGGTACAGAAGCCTTGACGTTGTTGAGAAAAGCGCCAACCTTTGGTAGAGAATTAGGACTTTCAAAAATTCGAGTGACAAATGAGATCAATGTATTATTAAAGCAAGCGATAGAAAAAGGAGATCCAGCAATGCAAGCAATTGTAGCTGATTTTTTGACCGATGAAACATTAAATTTTAAAGCTGTTTTTCCTGATTTTCAATTTTTGAAGGAAGCACAAAGTAAATTATCCTTGCCAGGAAGTATTGAAACCTATATTATTCTACAGAAAGCAATTAATTACTTTGAAGGAAATCCAAATGGACCTGTGGGCAAAAAATCCAATTCGTCTACCGAGATTGATTGGCCCTTGATTCGTGTTTTGAAAGATAATCACAAAATTATTATACAAACGACAAAAGGAAATATTGTCTTGAAACTACATCCAGAAGTAGCTCCAGCAACTGTGACACAGTTTGTACATTTAGCGAAAGCCAAATATTATGACAACAAACCTTTTCATAGAGTGGTGCCCAACTTTGTTGTACAGGGCGGTTGTTCTAGAGGGGATGGTTACAGTGGTTTTGATGTAACGGTTGTTTCTGAGTTTAGCTCAAAAGTACGTTATCACGACGAAGGTTGGGTGGGTATGGCTTCTGCGGGGAAAGATACAGAGAGCACGCAATTTTTTATCACACATGCTCCAACACCTCATTTAGATGATAATTATACCATCTTTGCTAAGGTGCTAGATGGTATGGAGGTTGTGCATAAGTTGGAAGTGGGGGATAAAATTATCACCATTAATATCAACTAATAAAGATTCTTGAAGGTTTAGAAAATATTGAAGGTTTGAAAAGGAGTTCTTTAAGTTCCTTTTCAAACCTTTTTTTTTATTAATTGATGTTACGCAAGATTTTTTTCGTTCAGTATTAAACTCATCCTTGCTTATTTAAGCACTGTTTTAATGTTGAATTCTTAAT
>CALDEP010000122.1 GCA_937942475.1 uncultured Aureispira sp. | reverse complement strand
TCTTTTAACAGTTATGAATTGGGATATAAGTTTTAAGTAGAAAGTCGTAAGTCGTTTATTATCAAAAGAAAACATACGACTTTCTACTTAAAACTTACGACCCATACTGTCTAATAGAAAAGTGGTTTAACTTATTACCACACGATTCGTCAAAGAACGAAATAAATTATTGATCCTTATGCATCAAAACCCGTCCAGGATTTCCCTCCTGTACAAGGCCTTTCTCAATTACCAAGCTTCCATTGACCCACAAATAGTTCACGCCATCTGATAAACGCCTTGGCTCTGTGTAAGTTGAATTTGCTTTTACTTTTTCAGGGTCTAATAAAACCAAATCTGCCTGAAAGCCTTCTTTAATTTGTCCTCGATTATGGAGCTTAAAAAACTGTGCAGGCAAATAAGTGATTTTATGAATCGCCTCTTCCCAAGTCAGTGCTTTTAAATCTTTTACATAACGTTCCAAGAAGGTCGTAAAGGCCCCATAAGACCTTGGATGTGGTTGTCCAATCGATTGTGGTGCATTCACAGGATAGCTCCAAGAATCGGTACAAATCATCGCTTTAGGCCACAAAATAGCGGCATCAATATCCTCTTGGCTAATGCAATGATAAACAATCCAACTCTCTGTACTTTTTGATAAAATTTGTGCGATGGTATCGGCCTCTGAGATGCCTTGTTCTAGGGCAATTGCGGCAACCGTTTTGCCAAAATATTCCTCAAATTCATCTGAGATAATCATCATTTGATTTAAGTCATAATCTCGCTCTATAATCCAATCGGCAATGTCTACTAAAACTTGAGGTTCTTTGAGCTTTTTAGGAATATTTTCGATCCCTCCCTTTAGAATATAGTTTGGAATAAAAGCCCGCAATTTCGTAGAAATCGCAGTATATGGATAAACATCCACTGCCGCTTCCAGGTCTGGATGCGCTTTATTAAAGGCTTCTATTTGTTTTAGAATCTTAGGAATTTTACCCCAATTCTGTTGTTCTGCTGCTTTTAAATGACTGATTAGTGTTCGTATATTCGCTCGCTCACTGATCGTCAAGGCTTCTGTTACCGCCTCTTCAATTCCATTTCGTTCATCTCGAATATGAGAAGCATAAACGCCTCCTTTTTTCGCTACTATTTTCGCTAATTCAACAATTTCCTCCATTTCTGCAAAACAACCTGGGGCATAAATCAAGCCTGTTGAAAAGCCAAGACCGCCTTCATCCATTGCTTGTTCTAGCGCCAAATTCATCTGCTCTTGTTGCGCTGGTTTTAGCGTTTTCCAATCCTCCATATTTCCAGCACGTAGCGTACTGTGTCCGATCAAAGTCGCTATGTTGAATTGCAAGTTTTTTTCTATTTTTTCAAAATATTCCGTCATCGTAAGCCAGTCAAAAGGAAAGCCAATTTCTTTTGACAAACGATGCATTGTATCCATAAGATGTGGACCGATGGGCGCTGGTGAAGTACCACAGTTACCAAAGATTTCAGTCGTAATTCCTTGATGTAATTTGTGGTCTGCCGCTTTTGGAAAAAAGTATCCAAAGCCCGTTGAAGCATGTGGATCAATAAACCCAGGGGATAAAATCATCCCCGTTCCATCTATTATTACTTTAGTAGCAGGTAGTTCTTCCTGACTACTCAACACGATTATTTTATCCGCCAAAATCCCAATCGTCCTGATTTGTCCTTCTTCCAACAAACCTGTACAGACTTTTGCATTTTTTATTATATAATCAAGCATGCTTCTCTTAATTTTTTAGTGCTATTTGGTAAACCTATTTTACTATATCAATACGCTTAGTCGTATATTTTTCCAATAATTCTTCTACAACAAAGCAAGTTTCTAATGTCTTGAGTTCAACAAATCCTCGATTCATAGTCACCTCTGGGCTAATAATATCTTCTTGAAAATATCTAGCAGAAGGACTCAGATCATGTGCTTTCGCATTGGGCAGATAAGAAGCCAATTCAAGGTTCGCCAAACGTCCAATCCCTGTTTCAAACATACCTCCAATCCAGCAAGCAATTCCTTCTGCCTCGCAATAATTTAAAATTTCAATACTATTGGTAATTCCACCCACTCGTCCAATTTTCAAATTAACTTCGTCAATCGCCTTCAACTGATGCAATTTCATCACATCTCCAAGGTGTTTAACCTCCTCGTCAGCACATATTTGCAAAGTAGGGAATCGCTTTTTAGCTTTTTGTAACACATCAAAACGATCTGGCGGGAAAGGCTGTTCAATAACCGTTTGATAAGTATTCGCAAAATAAGCAAAAGCATCTAGGTCTTTTTCATAAAAACTCCCATTGGCATCAAATCCAGTATGAACCTTATTATCAAACAACAAAGGATTAATATGCTCAAAAACAGTGGTATCAACAGTCGGTGAAATCTTAAATTTTAATCGCTGAAAACCATCTTCGATCGCCTGTTTGACCACCTCGTAACATTCTTCTTTATCTTGATAAATTCCTAAAGAAATTCCCACGGGTATTTTGTCAATTGGGTCTGCTGTTAGCAAGTCAGAATAATCAAATCCTTCTTTCTTTTTTGCTATTTGAAAAACGGCTGCTTCCACCGCTCCTTTTGTAAAATTCCAACCTCTTACCTTTCTCAAGATGGTTAAAATATCAGCATAACTTTGCTCTTTTTTTAAGAAGGGAGCAATAAATTTTTGAATCACATCTGCTGCTGCATCTCGATACTCTACTGAGTAATAAGGATCTGGGCGGCAGGCACATTCTCCATAACCGACATTATCTTCAGCGTCTATCCATTTAATAATCAATGCTTCACGAGAGTTTCTAGTTCCTATTCCAGAACGAAAAGACATAATTTGCGGCAAGTCTATGAGGTGGAGTTCGAGTCGTTTTAACGTAATCGTTTGCTCCATTAGTTCTTTTATTTTCATCGGGCTGATTATACCCAAAAAAAGGGAAATATTATAATATAGTCATATCTTTGTTATAGCAAATTTGACTTTTACTGTTTTTTTTTACCAAAATAGAGCTTGGTTTTTAGGGCGATATGGATGCTTGGAATTACCCTAAATTCCCCTAGCTTAAAACATTTTATCCAGCGCTTCTAGAACATTATTCATTTCTTTTTTTTATAAAAAAAATAATTTAGGGAACTAATTCAGTTGCAAGATTGTCTTACTACGGTTCATAATTTTGAACCAACTTAAATTAACCATTTTTAAAGAATCAAAGATTATGAAATTACCAGTTTTATTTCAATCCCTTGACCGAATTGAGGGAAAAGAAGGAAGAAGTAAATTACTCCACAACGAGAGTGAATTGTA
>CALDEP010000121.1 GCA_937942475.1 uncultured Aureispira sp. | reverse complement strand
TTATCATAACATCTTAGATAATATTTATTAAATGAGTTAATATTACGTGCAGAAGAAATACCAATAGGTATTGGATTCGTAAAGGTACAATCTTCCCCTCCTATATTTATAACTCCTCTAATGTTGTTGATAAAACCATTATGAATAACAATTTCCACTTTACGTACATTAAAATTACTAGCTGTTAACTGTAAAAAAGGAGCCTTCTGATTAACTGCTCCACAAGCAGCAGGTACATGTGATATTACTCTTCTATCAGGAACATTAGCATTAACATTAACCGAATTCACATAAAGGGTCGCATAAACAGGAACATCCTGTTTAATATAAAAATCTCCTGCTTTGGGTCCTACAGCAGCAGGTGGATTAAGTCTATTTTGTACAACAATACTATTGTACAATGCACTTCCCGCATTTTGCAAATTAGCGCTATTACTAGTTGTCAATGTTGAGGGTCCACCAGCAGCAGTTACAGCAGCAGTTATAGCTGTAATAAATTTAACTCTAAAAGTCGCTAAGTTCAAAGGACTAATAGTAAATGATTCAGCGGTTCCTCCTAAGTAACTAATCTCTACATTAAATCTATTCTTAGAAGTTCGAGTTACACTTGCCTCATAAGTATGAGGGGCTGCTGCATTGTCTAAAATTAAAAAAGTACTTCCATCCAAAAGTTGAGTCTGCCCATAAGAACCACCAACACAGCTCAAAAGTAAGCTTATTATCATTAAATATTTCATATCAAAATTGGGTTTAAGATTAGTTAAATAATAGGAAACTCAAACTATCAACAACATCGAGCGGATCGAGCGCTTGATAATTTAGAATGACATTGGCACTAGATGCGCTTGTTGCAACCAATTGATTTAGAGACAAAATAGCGGTTGTATCCCCTGCATCATTATACCCCACTCCTATAAAAGCACTAAAATCATTGGTAAAACTGCCTCTTATTTGTTGGGTGCTAATGGAAGATTGTGGCAACCTAAAGTCCAATTTATAGTCTGTTGTAATAATCCCATATACATTATTAGCGCCTAATAAAGTTGCGGTTGACATGGTATCAAAAGCCTCCATTTGACCAATGTAGTAATCGCTCCATGTATTTTGGCTGTTGTATTTGGTGCAGAAAACCTCTATATGTTCCGCTGTTTTCAAAGTAGAAACGCTGCTAAAGACTTCAATTAACATCGTATCCACCAGTTCTGTAATCAAGAACTTGGATCGTTTGGCCTGTGCTAGATTATCCGAAGAACGGCTTGTATCTAGATGCAAAAACATCGCTATTTCTAAAGAATCAATGGGCTGAGATTCTAAATTGGTTACCTTCAAAGCGATATATCCAGTATCTACATCGTTGAAATAATCTCTTGCTAAATACTGCCTAAATTCTAGTTTAGCAATTGGAGTTCCATAATAACTTAGGGTTTTCACCATTAAGTTGGGTGGCGTTTCTTCCTTTAATTTGTCGAAAAAGTCATCCTTTTCCGTACATCCTGCCAGTAGAATACAGCCTACAATAAGAAGTATAAATAAATTACGCATACAGTTTAGATTATTTGGTTATAAATTCAAATTTGGTTCACTCAAAACAATGAGTACCAATAAATACTTTCCATTTTCAGAATTCACTTATTGATAATTCAAATATAGAGCATCTCCGAATCAATGGAAAACCAACTTTTTTAATTTTGTAGAATCCCATTAAAGCCCAAACGCAAAAAGCGTTAAAATCAAATTTGATTTTAACGCTTTCCTATAAGCACTTAAAAAGTAAACTAAGCCTACAAAGTATTGATATAATTATCCAACAACTGCTTACTTTCCTCAAACGTAAAAGCATCTTTCACACGACTGTAATTCACACGATCCGTGACATGACCATAAGCAAACTTAGCAAAGTCCAAACGATATTTATCCATGGTAAACAAAGCCAAAACATCCCGCACCTGATTAGAGGTTAAACACCAATCATTGATAATAATTTTAGCCGCCAGGATTCTATTTTTATCTAAGAAGGCTTGACTGACTTTTGTTTTTAGCGCTTCTACATCTTCTGCGCTTAAACGTTGAGTGCAAGTGATTTTAGGTTTCAAGTTTGGAATTTCATTACTTGAAATCGTCGTATCGCCATTCCCAATCACCACATTAAAATCGGTTTCAAAACCACCTCCTGACGAAGTTTTTGAATTCACTTCTTCGACTACTTTCCCATTTACTTTTTTAGTGTAAGAATGTGTCGTATTCGATTCGTATTTTCCAGAGGCTTCTCCTGAAGCCGTAATCGTTCCACTTCCGCCTTCGCAAGCCACTAAAAGTAGCATTCCTAAAAATAAGATTGTTATTTTCTTCATCTTTTATTTTATCGTTTATTAAATAGACCTTCTAACTCAAAACCATCAAAATGCATCACAGATCCAGAAAATTGTCGTGTATCTACTAAAAAGGCTTTTGCATCTTCCCCTTTTCGATAGATCGACCTCAAGAAACACAAGCTATGCGGGTGACACTTCAACGTAACCGTTCCAAAGTCGTAAAAATGCTTATTTGTCACTTCTTTAAAAAAAGCAGAAAAGTCATTTCGCTGCGCTTTTAGGCGATTCAAATTAGGTGCTTGATTCTGATGATGCGGCATAATTTGAGTGGACTTAGTAGCTTCCAAACGATTGTTTTGAAAAATTCGATAGCCTTTAAAGTTCTTTTGTTTGGCTGCTGATAAGTTAGTATTCAAGGGCAATTTAGGATTAAAAAATTGCAAACTGGAATTGCCTTTCTTTGACGGACTTTCTTCTATGGTATAATATTCAAACTCTATCGTTTTTAACTGTTGAATGTTGGCTTCCTTTTCTAACAAAGCCTTCCCTTTCGGTGTCAGCGAATAAATTTGTGCTGAATTGATCCGAATCCAATCCTGTTTTAACAAATAATGAAACTGCCCCAACACAAAACTATTGGCCTCTATTCCTAAAAAAGCACAAATCGCTTCGTGTTCAGCATACCCTGTGGCTATTGTTTGCAAAATCACTTGGCTAAACCGATCTATAGAAGCCTCTGTTGTCACTACAATTTCCTGTTTACACTTCCATATTGGAACATAAACGACCTTAACTTCTGTCAATGAATAGCCTTTTTCCGAATATTGATCTTTATATAATGTCCTTACTTCTTGAATTTCATGCTCCATCTTCTTTCCTTATTTATCCAACAATTCACTAAAATTATCATAGACCAAACCCGCTTGATCTAACTCTTCTACAATTTGCTGCAATTTAAAGTCTTTAAAATCACTTTGAGGATGCAAAATCGCCCGATTCAATAAATAATCCTTGTCTCCTACCACAAAAAGCAAGCGTTTAACCCTAGAAAAAGCCACATTAATACGTCGATAATCCTCTAAAAAACCAATCACATCTTGTGCTTTTTCACTACTTCTCACCACATCATAAATGATAATATCTCGCTCTGCTCCTTGAAACTTATCTACGGTATCAATGTCTATCAAAGCCGCAAAATTCTCGTATTTATTGGTCTCTATTTCTTTTCTTAATAATTTAACCTGCCCTCGATAACCTGCAATAACAGCAATGGAAAGCGGTTTTTCTTGTTCTAAATTAGTTGAATACAATTCATTTAATTGTTCCAAGAGTTCTGCCACAGCCTTGACATTACAAGGGTTATTTCGATTCGTTTTATTACCATTATCACTAGGATTCGAACGATTAGAAGTGTTGATAAAAACAATAGAAGTCTCTTTTTTCAAAGACAAACCATGTGTTTTATCTTTTAATAAAGCAGGTGGCGCATTTTTAAGTTTATTATCATAAAAATATTTAGAAATTAAGGCGCCAATTTGTGCAGGCATCCGATATTGAATGTCCAACATCTTGATGTATTCCTGCTGTTTAGGATTTTCCTCAAAGGCTTCTATTAGCGTTTCGAACAAACTTTTTCCAAAGTCCTTATTTGCCCCCAAGCCATTGTCTGACAAGGCTTCGTCTATTTTATTTTTCAGGTTTTTATCTTTGGTAATAACAGGTGGCAATTGTTTATGATCTCCAATTAAAACGATATTTCGTCCCATATTAATTGGAACCAAGGTTTCTGGAGGCGATGCCTTACTACTTTCATCCATGATCACATAGTCAAACTCAAAATTCACCTTGTTATATTGTCCGCTTGCAATGTGCATACACGTTGCGCCAACAATAGAAATGTCTTGCAACATTGCCGTTAAAAAATCAACTTCTTGATGCCCATTTTGCAACATAGATTGTTTGCCACCCTCTGCTGATGCGGTATTCACCCCACTCAAAAAAGAAAGCCAATCCTGCTGAATTGGGTTTAAATTCGTTTGTTCTGCTACTGAAAGACCGTTTAAATGATGGTTAGATTTCTGCTCTGTTTGCTGTACCCATTGTTGCAACTTATTCTCAAAAGTATGCGGTATAATCGTCTCTGAAATACCAGATTTCTTCAAGGTATGTTGACTCGCCAAACGCATAAATGGCAAGCTATTTTCAGTCGCCTCATTCACCTTTTCTAAACGTTCCAAAACATTATCAACTGCCAAATTAGATTGAGAAGTGACTAGTATTTTTGCGCCTTTTTCTTGCTTCAATATTTGTTGTAATAACTCTACAATGACCGTTGTTTTCCCTGTCCCTGGAGGACCTTGAATCAGATACACCGGCTTTTGGTGCAAGGCTTCCAAAACCGCTTCCGACTGGGTGTTATCATCAATCAATTGACGATTAAATAAAGTAACCTTGAATGCTTCATGATCTTCGGCTTCTAATTGTTTATTCTGAGGAAAGGCATTCACTTCTGGACGTGCTAAAATACGACACAACAAAGGATTAACAACCTCTGATTGCTCAAATTTTGCACAAGCCTCTAATTGCTTTTTCAGTTGACTACTTTCTAGTCGAATGTCTTCTTTTAAGACACCTTTCTTAGGAATTTCATCCACTAAGCAATTCAAACTTCCTAATGTAATTGTTTTTTGAGTTCGATCATAATCGAGCAATTTACCAACAGATTGATGCTTAATCAATAAATAAGTTGAAGTCTTTTTAAGATGTTGCACCTGCCTCCAAGTATCGGAACTCGTTCCACTCAAAGTAAAAACAAGGCTATGATTAGCACCTTTTGCTCTATGTTTATAATCAATTTCAAAGGCATTTTTTTCTAATTGTTGCAACTCTTTTTCTGGAAAAACACGCCAAGTTCGCACCAAACTTTTCTGCTTGCGCTGCAACTTCGACAAGTCGTTTTGAAATTCAAATTTCTCTGTAAAAAAGGGAATACAGTTATAATTAGAAGGATATTCTGTAAAAGAAGCTTTTAAGACAAAAGCATGTGCAGCCGTCCAAACTCGATCGTTTCGTTCCTGATTGCAATGTGGAATAAAAAGCGATTTATCGTTATTCAAAACAAATTTTCCATTCCAATTCGTCGTACTAAAACGACCGGTAATCAAACCTCGATCCGAACGCTGGCTCGCCAAATCCATGCAAACTTCTTGGTTCATTTCCTTCAACAACAAACGCAAACTCCCTGCATCAATCGATTTTCGATTGACGACAATTCGAATCGCTCTGCGGCTTTCATCCTGTGGGGCTTTAAAGCTCACTTGTTCCAACAATTGAATCAGTTCCTCATAATCCCTGAATGGGGTATCTTTTTGAGGCAACAACGCTTTTCTTAATAGAGTAGTAACAGCGACTTGTTTCTTTTCTTTTTTCAAAAGCGGCTCAAAGCTTTTTACCAAAGCATATACATCATCTTGATAATTTGGACGAGCCACATATTCCCCTTCATTTGCATTCAAAAAAGCAAGCGCATGGGGAGAAAGTTGCCGTTCGGGCAAAGCAGCCTCTTCCAAAAACAAATCCCACAAACCGACATAAGACAAAACCGCATTTCCTGCTGCATTGACACGAATCGTATTTGGTGAAATAACCTGCGTTTCATACTGCTTTCGCCTTAAAACATCCAAGCCCTTTGCAACATCCATCAAGCTCTGAATCGTCGCCCAAGCGCGCCCATTGCTCAATCGAAGGGTATTTTCCAAATACGCATAAACCACAAAATAACAAACCTCTTTTGCATCAAAACCAATCGCTTTCATCTGATGCACGCCTTCTATCGACTGATTCAGCAAGGGTTTCAATTCATAGGCAAACAAGCGTTCAATAGTAAACGAGGTCGCTTTTGTTGCTTTGATCGTTACGACTTCAAAAAAAACACCTTCATTATTCTGACAAAGCCAATGTTGTATTCTTTCATTAACTTCGTATAATAATTCTGTTATGTTATATTGATTTATCTTTTGCATTTATTTGTATT
>CALDEP010000120.1 GCA_937942475.1 uncultured Aureispira sp. | reverse complement strand
TTCTTAAAAGTCTTATAGGTTTTTGTGTTTTAGAGCTATGCCATACGTTTTAGTGTTGGAGTTGTTTAGAATTAAGTAGGCATTCATTATTTTGTATTCAGATGGTTTTGTTTTTCGGATAAAGGGTGTTGGAGCGATGCTTCTTTTGTCTTTTTTTAGACATGGTGCCAGGGCGATGCCCTTATAGATGGTGTCAGGGCTATGCCCTTATAGGTGGTGCCAGGGCGATGCCCTTATAGATGGTGCCAGGGCGATGCCCTTTGTAAAATGGGGCACACATTTCTACGTAAAAAACATATTATTAAAATATCGTTAATTCTAAACAACTTCTTTTTATTACAACAAAACAAGTAGGGACAATACGATTTCATTCGGTATTAAGAATGAGATGTCTTGTTCTTTTTATTATAAAACAGGAAAAACTTCTTTTAATTGCGCCCCACATTCACCGATATAAAACATAGTATGAAAGAGATTATTTTCACGATAGTACTCAGTATTTTTTTAACTACATTCTGTCTAGGGCAAGGGGAACAGCATGTTCCCAATCAATTTTTGGTTCAATTAAAAACCAATGTTTCTATTAAACAATTCACCGCTAGGTTGAATGATTATAATAAGACTATAGAATGGTCTGCGCCAAAACAATTGATTCCCAATATGAATATTTGGTTGTTGGAACACGATGAAACAAGCGCTCAAAAAGAATTATTACAGTTCTTAAAACAGTTATCAAGCGTAGAAGTTGCCCAGTATAACCACAAGGTTAGCCTTCGCTCTCCTAGCCCTATGGCAACGACGCCCAACGATCCATTGTTCAGCAATCAATGGCAATACATCAACACAGGAGCAAATGGCGGAACAGCTGGAGTGGACCTTGACGCAGAATTGGCTTGGGACATTACCACTGGAGGGCTAACCGCTACCAATGATACGATTGTCGTCGCTATTTTAGATGATGGTCTTAGCCCTTCACAAACTGATTTTGGTAATAATATTTGGGTCAATCGTGCTGAAATTCCAAACAATAATATAGACGATGATGGAAATGGTTATGAAGATGACTACAAGGGTTGGAACTCTTTGTCCAATACAGATTTAATTTCTGGTGGCGGGCATGGGACTTCTGTTGCTGGAATTATAGGTGCTAAAGGGGATAACAATCAGGGCGTTTCTGGGGTGAATTGGAATGTTAAAATGATGATTATCAAAAACGATTTTAATACCAGTGAAGCCAATGTCTTGATTGCTTATGGATACGCTTTGACACAACGAAAGATTTACAATAAAACCAATGGACAACAGGGCGCTTATGTTGTTGCGACCAATGCCTCTTGGGGGCTTGATAATGGACAGCCTGCGAATGCGCCACTTTGGTGTTCTTTTTATGATACTTTGGGCGCTTATGGCATTCTAAATATTGCTGCAACCGCCAATTCTAATGTAGATGTAGAGGTAGCTGGAGATTTGCCGACTGCCTGCCCTAGTGATTATCTAGTGGCGGTTACTAATATTAACAAGCTAGGACAAAAAGATTTTAGTGCTGCTTATGGCAGTACAAGTATCGACTTGGGTGCTTTTGGTTCTGGTGTTTACACGACCAAATCCCCTACTGGATTTGGAACCTTTGGGGGCACTTCTGCTGCCTGTCCACATGTAGCAGGAGCGGTTGCTTTGCTTTATTCGGGGGCTTGTAGCAATTTTATGGCTTATTCTTTGGTTCATCCAGACAGTGCAGCGCTCAAAATGAAAAGCTACTTGCTCAATGGTGTTGTTCCTGCTATTGACCTAAGTGGACGCAGTGTTTCAGAGGGGTATTTGAACTTAAATAATAGTTTAAATCTCTGTATTAATGACTGTCCTAGCAATACCTGTTTTTCTGTTTATGCAATCCATTCAAGTCATGTAATTGACACCCAAGCTCAGATTAATTTCACCTTTACTACCACCGTTAACCAAGTACAATATCGTTATCGAATGCAAGGTGGAACTTGGTCTTCTTTTAATTTAATACCTGTTGGTCAAGATAGTTTTTTGCTGAATAATTTACTGGCTTGTACCCATTATGAAGTAGAACTAGTCTCTGTTTGTGGAGCAACCATTGGAGATGACAACCGCTATTTTTTCAAAACAGATGGCTGCTGTGAAGCGCCTCAAAATCTTACCCAAACAACGGTAGGTTCCGATTCTGCTTATGTAGAATGGTCCAATGTATTGGCTGCGACCGCTTATATTCTTGAATACAAGGAAATTAGTGCGACTTCTTGGCAACAAATCCCTAACCTTAGTAATAATAATTATTGGCTCAGTAACTTAGATTCTTGTAGTTATTATAGTGTTCGTATAAGAACGATTTGTGCGAATGGAGATACCACCAATTATTCAGACACCCTCAACTTTGTTACCTTAGGTTGTCCTTCTTGCAGTGCTATTAATTACTGTGTTGCCAATGGGGACGACAGTTCAGACGATTGGATTGACACCTTTGCTGTTGATAATTTTTCCTATGCTTCTGGTAATAATGGCGGTTATTTGCTTTATAGTAATGTTGATATTTTTCTAGGAAAAGGAGATTATCATAATATTGCTATTAGTCAAGGAAGAAGCTTTACTGAACATGTAAAAATCTGGTTAGACATCAACCAAGATGGTGATTTTTTAGATCCTGACGAGGAGATTTATAGTGGCGTTATGTCCGTTAATACAAAGACTATATTCGGCTCTATTATTGTCCCTGCAACAGCTCTATTGGGCGTCACTCGAATGCGGGTCGGCATCCGTTGGAATAATCCTCCTTTGGTTTGTGGTACAACAAATTTAGGTGAAATTGAGGATTATTGTGTGCAAATTGTTCCTGGAACTTCGATTCGACAACTACCCCAAAGTGTTAATACTTGTTCGGTTTATCCCAATCCTTTTTCAGAAAAAATCACACTAGATTTAGATTTGAGTCGAGATACAGATATTCAATTGGCTATTTTTTCTGCAACAGGTCAATTGGTGTATCAAAATGTATTGAGCCATCAAATTGCAGGAAAACAAAGCATAGACTTAGCTCCTAATATTCCAACTGGGGTTTATTTCTTGCAAATTAAGACCCAAGATGGGCAGTTTACCAAACGAATTGTGAAGTTATAAATAAGTAGCATCTTCGTTGCTTGATGGTGACGAAGATGCTATTCTTTATCTCTACTTTCATTATCAAAATCAAATTTCAGTTGATAGCCAATCCCTGGCACCTCGCCCTGTTTTTGTAAATTGGAAGCGGTTAAACCAATCAACCTTATTTTCTCAAAACTATCTATGTTGTCTAGTAATAATTCATGGGCAAGGTCTCTTATTTCGTCTAGAGAAGTGACATAATAGTCCTTTGAGGAGGAACGAGTCATCAGTTGAAAATCGCTCGTTTTTAGTTTGAGTGTAATGGTTCGACCAAAATTATCGGCTTTCGTTAAGCGTTCAAAAAATTTGAGCACAATGGGCTCTAAGACCTCTACAATGTCTTCAAACGTAGACAAGTCTTCTCGAAAAGTTCGTTCTACTGCCAAAGATTTCCGAATACGATTGTTATTAACAGGGCGATTATCAATTCCTCGAACAATGTTATAATAAAAGCCCCCTACCTTTCCAAATCGTTGAGCTAGTTCTAGTTTTGTTAATTTTTTGAGATCACCCCCCGTTTTGAGTCCCCAACTCAACATTTTTTCAGCCGTCACCTTCCCTACCCCATGAAATTTTTTCACAGACAATTGCTCCAAAAACGGAATCGCCTGATGTGGGCGAATAACCGTCATGCCATTTGGTTTCTTCAAATCAGAAGCAATTTTTGCAATGAACTTGCAATAGGACACGCCTGCTGAACAAGTCAACTGGGTTACCTCTAAGACCTCTTGCATAATGCTTTCCGCTACTTCTGTTGCTAATTCTATGTTCTTTTTATTCGTAGTAACATCCAAGTAAGCTTCATCTAAAGAAAGCGGCTCAATTAAGTCGGTATAACTTTCAAAAATGGCTCGAACTTGCCGAGATACTTGTTGATAAACATCAAATCTAGTAGGAACAAAAATCAATTGTGGGCAAAGTTGCTTGGCTCGAAAACCAGACATCGCAGAATGCACCCCATATTTACGAGCCTCATAACTAGCTGTTGCCACCACGCCTCTAGAACCTCCGCCACCTACGGCAATAGGCTTCCCTTTCAGCGCTGGATTATCTCGCTGTTCTATAGAGGCATAAAATGCGTCCATATCAATATGTATGATACGTCTAGTATAATCTGCTGCGTCAGCCAATGGTATCTATTTGATTCCTTTTTATAACAAATTCCTATACAAATATAGGATGATTTATTAGGAATATCGAACCAATCCTTACGAATAAAGATTTGCTGGTTTTTATACTAATTTCTTCCTTAATTTTGTCTCTCACCTTAAAACAAAGTAATAGATAAAATAGCTGTTGCTCTGTATTATTTAGAAAAATAAATAAAGATATTGTTATGAAGACTATTTTTTTTATGCTGTTCTGTACATTTTTTGTATTTACGAATAGCAGCTACGCAACAGACATTGGTTTTAATGTTCAAATTTGGAAAAATGGAACCAATATGGGGTATTTTTCGGGTAGTACAGATAGTGATAATGCCTATGCTGTCGCAACTAATAATCTTGGAACAATCTGTCCAGGGGATGAGCTTATTATCAAAAATTTAATCTCTAAGAATGCGCTACAGCACAGTTTCTCAGGGTCAGGATCATTTGGAAAAGCAACGATTGGTCTAAGCGGTTCTACTGGATATGACGTTCCACATCATCCTTTTGCAGATGTTTGTGATGGAGGTTGTAATGCTGGATCAGTTGAACATTTTCCAGATTGGAATTGGGGTTCTACAATTATGGTTACAGTGCCTGCTCATGGTTCTTTAAATTCTTATCTTGTTATATCTACGAGTATTCCTGGAAATCGAACATTCCCTTTAGGTTGTGGTCCTCGTTGGATTCATATCCCTATGAATTTGGCACCAACTACGGCAATTGCGGATCAAACTATTTGCCCAGATGAAATGGTTAACCTTCCTTTAGATCCCAACTTCACTTATTCTAGTTGGTCAAATCCTAACCCAGATGGAACAATATTAGATGCAACAACAAGCTATACGGTGGACATCACCCATACCGCAACAGGTTGTACACAGACCGCTAATTTCACCATTAACATCCTCCAACCAGATACAGATCCTTTTGCAGATGAAGAAAGCTTGTGTTTTAATGAGGCTGGATTTACCTTGACTGAAAGTTGGTTTTGGAATCTTGCTGGTAGTAATAATGCCCCAGTAAAACTAGTCATTGATGGTGTTGTCATTGCGGAACAAGTTGCGGGTCCTGACATTATGAACTTCCCACATACGATCAATGGGGCTAATTATCCTCTAGTATTCGGTTCTAGAATTATTACAGTAGAATATACTTACCAAGACTTTACTACTGGTATCATTTGTACAAAGACCTATACCATTACCATTCACCCACAGCCATATACAGATCTAGAAGACAGTTATGCTGTCTGTGATGGTAATTTTACTTCTATTTGTGCTAATTCTGGTGGCTGGGGAACATTTGGTACCTCTTATCAATGGACAAAAACAGGTGATTTTTTCGTCCACTCTACTAGCCATTGTTTTACACCAAGTTCTTATGGTGAATATTGCTTGACAATGATCAATCAGTTTGGTTGTAAAACAAAAAAATGTTTCACTGTTTATGATCCGGGTGTAGGCATTACGGGTCCTTCTGATATTATTTACTGCTCTTTATACGAAAGTCCAATAGGTACTGTTGGTTGGCATATAGATCCATTTGACGGAGATCCTGCTACCTACGTTTGGACGTATACCAATGATGAAGGAACAACGGTATCTATTGCAAATACAGCGCCTTATTATCAAGTTCCAAACATGGGAACAGGAATATATACCGTTGTGGTTACCGCTGGAGGTTGTACAGAAACATTTACCGTTTACGTGACAGATCTACTACACGTATACGAAAATCATTCTAATGCAGCATTCGGTTTTACTCCTCTAAGTAGTAGTGTTGTTGCCTGTATTCCAACGACTCCAATGGGAGGCATGACAGAAGAATGGATTGTTGAGGATGAATTTGGCACTACGATTCCAACGACATCTTATCTATCTGGCATCCAATTTAACTATGCAACAGGTATAGAATATACCGTTATCTTCAAAAGAACCTCTGGTCCACAATGGTGTCAAGTATTTACGAATAAATTTACTTGGTTGGACAACAGTACTAGAGGTACTGGTGGTAATGGTAATAATAGTGGTAGTAATAATCGTATCAGTACGACAAATACAGGAATCACGGCATCTGTACCTCTTAGCATGCAAGCTTTTCCAAATCCAACAACGGGTTTAATTAATCTAAAACTATCCAACTTAACAAACACAACAAGCAATATTGAAGTCATCAATAGCTTGGGTGCTGTTGTGTTACAAAAAGAAGTAAAAGATGCCTCTAATATTGAGCTTGATTTGACTAATCAAAGTAGTGGTATCTATATGATTCGAGTAATTAATGGCAATACTGAAATTACTAAAAAAGTAATCAAGGAATAAACAACCTTCATCCTTTTTTTTAAAGCAGTATTTTTTTAGCAAAAGCTTCATCTTCTTTATAGAAGGTGGACTTTTTGTTTTTCAGACTAGCAGTAGCAACGAATAAAGAATCAATAGCAACGAATATAAGACGCATACTATACGAATAAACATTCCTCCTTTTTTTCATTTTCTAATTATATATCTTTAAGACATCCAATTGGCTAATCGCCTATTTTTATTACCTAAAATTTTATAGTACTATGAAAAGCTTCTTTCTATTATCTATTTTCCTGTTTTTGGCAAACTTATCTTTTGGACAAACGGTAACGTTCAAAAACAACACCGCCTTTCCTCTTACAGTAGGCGTGCAGTACACTTGTGAAAGTCCTAATATATGTCCTCCAAGTATTGAGGGATCTATAAGCACAGTAGCTCCTCTTGCTCCTGGAGATGAAGTAACGCTAACACTTCCATCCCCTAGTTCTGGTTGTTCAGGACCTAACCGTCCTTACATAATAGGAGCGGCTATCTTTGGTGGTGGTTCTGCAAGTTGGCAAATAAATCATTGCTGGAATCCTGCCTGCATTACAAGTGATGGACCTTTTAACATCACTAATACTTGCTCAGATTCTGACACTTATGTAACAGTTAACTAGAGTAAAAAATTAGAAAAAGTTGCGCTTTATTACTAATTGGTAATAAAGCGTTTTTTTTTGCTATAACGATTTACTTCTGGCATAAATAACCTCGCAATATACCTTAATACGCCAACGAACTAAGATTTCTAAAAAGATTAAAGCAGGCAAAATAGTTACTAAATAAAGGACCACTAAAGTAGGTAAATAGTCATTCAGATAGATCAAAAAAGGTTGTAACAATCCAAACATCCAGATAGTAGCAAAGGGCAACAAACTAAGCCCCATATAACACAATAGATAAATGGTGTCTCCTTTTGGGCCGTTCTCTCGTCCAGATATTTCGGGCTTTACTCCAAAAATATACACGACTTGCAAAAAAAGCATGGAGGCAAAAGAATAGCGTCCTAACAATTTGCCATACGTCTCTAAGTCATAAAATAAATTGGCCAGTAAAGTTGGTAACAAACGAGCATAGCCTAACATGGCAAAACTGGCTGCAATCAAAATTAACAAGCGAATGAATAAAAAATCATCGGTTATAATGGGTTTAAGCTGGTTTTTTGAAGACGGTTTTTTCTCCAAGACAGGCGCTTCCATAATTTGGTTTTGGTTATTGGTTCTTTTGAATGTATAGGGACTCATTCAAACAGTATTGGGTAGGTTTAATTTAAACTCCAAAAACAAAATAATAGTTTCACTATAACTAAAAAAAGTATTACAATATATTTAAAAGCCCTATAAATAAAAAAGTGCACCAATCATCCTTAATTGTTTTCTTGATCCAGACTCTTACATCTAGTACTTGGTAATTGAAAATGAATTCCTTACATTTATTCCATAGAATACATTCCAATATTGAATTATACCATTAATTTATTATTCCCCTCTTCAAATTATTGCTTTTTCATCATTGAATAATTATATATACAATGCGTATATTTTTACTGCTTGGGATCACTATTTTACTGTATACCACTAGTTGTCAAAAAAACATCGTCAACACTCAAAAAACACTTCCCCAAAAAGGGTTGATAGAATTGCCTATGTGTCGAGAAGATGCAACCTATCAAGTCATCAAAAGTAATGTGGCTCGCTTGCAGGCCATGCTCAACGGAAAGTACATCCAATATAATGCTAGAGACACCTCAGCTGAAAGACCTAATTATCAAGTATGGCGTGTAAATGAAGGCCAAGATAGCGTAATGCTCTACGTCTTTCCCGCAGGAGATCCTGCCAAAGTTGGCTATTGGTCGTTTCATTATCAAGTATTAACGAGTCTTCCTGACAATCCAACATCGACGCATTTTGAACACTTTCAGCTGATTGATAGAGATACCATTAAATCTACGTTTTATGCCGTGCCAAAAGAAATCGAACTAAGCCTAGATACGCTACTAAATAACTCAGAAGCTCTTTTTCAAGATATTAACTTCATGAAATTGCAACCTTTGGAAACGAATGGGTCTGTCTATCTTCGAAATAATCCTTTATCATTTACAGATCAAACGACAAGTCCAACTAGAGGACCTATGGCCAAGGATTGGCACACCATGTCTTACAAAACAACAATAACCCCTGCTGGCATAGATTACGAAGTTACAAGGTCAAATGACCAAACGGCTCAAACAAAAAGATCTAGGTTTTTTAAGCTTGGAATGATTCGCTAATTTTCGAGTCTTCAAAGAACTAAAGAACGTTCTCGTTCATACAAAATAGCCCCCTTGTCTGCCCTAAACAAAAAAAAAGCCTACAGTAAATGAATACTGTAGGCCTTGCAATAAATTGCTATCTGTCTTACTTCAAAGAAGTAAATGTCTATTTATTTTAGTAACAATATTCGTTTGATGCGATGATTGGTTTAGCGATTGCTCTACGAGCATCTCTAACATTTACTGTTTTGTATTTTGCAAAACGCTTCAATCCCATTAACATCATACGCAAAGGTTCTCCTTCTGCAAAAGAGCAAAGAGCATCTTTTGCATTTTTAGCAATGCGATCCATAGCATCAAATAAGAATACCTCTAGAATATGTGTTGGATTGGTTACATCACCACCTTTTAGACCTAGTTTTTGAACTCTCAACAACAGCGATTCACAAGTGAATACATCCATCATTACGTCTGAAATATTCATAGTAATTTGTTGCTCGATTTTCAAGTTCAACGTCCCATCCATTTGAGCTTTTGCGGCACCACCTGCTACGATCAACAAGATTTTCTTCATGTTTTTCACAGCATCAATCTCTTCACCAAAAGCACCTTCTGTTTTAGATCCAGTAGGCATAGACGTTAGTTCTTTTTGAACAGCCCATGCTGGTCCAACCAAATCAATATGACCTTTCATGGCACGCTTCAACGTCATTGCCAAAGTCAACAGGCGATTAATCTCGTTCGTACCTTCAAAAATACGGTTGATACGAGCATCACGATAGTGGCGTGCCGCTTCATACTCTTCAGAGAAACCATATCCTCCATGAATTTGAACCGTTTCATCTACTACATAATCCAACATTTCAGAACCCAATACTTTTAGCATGGCACACTCGACAGCATATTCTTCGGCAGCTTCTAATTTAGCTTCTGCATAAGACATTCCTTTTCCGTCATTATACAAAGCTTGTGCTTTTTGTTGTAATAACATAGAAGTACGATACAGAGCAGACTCGACAGCATAAATTTGAACTGCTTGCTCTGCTAATTTGTATTGAATGGCTCCAAAATTAGAGATTGGCTGCTTGAATTGGTGACGCTCATTAGAATAAGCAATCCCTATACGAACATTGCGTTTTGCAGCCCCCAAAGCCATAACGCCTAATTTGAAACGACCAACATTTAAGACGTTAAAGGCAATCAAATGACCTTTTCCAATTTCTCCTAAAACAGCTGATTTTTCTACTTTTACGTTCTCAAAAAATACCTGACGAGTAGAAGAACCTTTGATTCCTAATTTATCTTCCTCTGCTCCAAGGCTTACCCCTTCAGCAGTAGCGTCAATCAAGAAACCTGTAAATTTATCGCCATCTACTTGAGCAAACACGATAAATACATCTGCAAACCCAGAGTTGGTAATCCACATTTTTTGTCCAGAAACCAAATAATGCTCCCCATCTGCGGTAGGCATTGCTTTGGTTTTAGCAGCCAAAGCATCCGACCCTGAACCTGGCTCTGTCAAACAATAAGAAGCCACTAATTCACCCGAACACAAGCCTGGCAAATATTGTTTCTTTTGTTCTTCTGAACCATAATAAAAAATAGGCAACATTCCGATACCGGTATGCGCAGAAACGGCAACAGAAAAACAACCTGCATAACCAATTTCTTCTGCAATAATCGTGTTGGTGTTCGTATCCATTGGCATTCCACCATATTCCTCTGGAATATGAGGTCCTAATAAACCCAACTCTCCAGCAACAGCCAATTTGGATTTGGCTAAGCCTTCTTCTTGTTTTTCAAGTGCCTGATAATTTGGCTCAATCTCTGTATTTACAAAATCTTTTACCATTGCACGAATCATGTCTTGCTCCTCATTCGTGTCTTCTGGAGTAAAAGTATCTTGTGGTAAAGAATCTTTAATAATAAACTCACTTCCTTTTAAGACTTCAGTCGTCTTGTTTTCTACTACATCTGCCATAATTATGGTATTTAATGATTTTCTATCCGCTGAATCAGTAGGATTTGTCATTCTACTGATTCAGCTTTATTTTATAAGTTGATTTTTGGTAATATTGGTTTGTTGGTCAATGGCATTTTCACACAAACCCCTAAACTATAAACTCAATATTAGTTTAATAGTTTATCCTAAACGCAAAGAAAGAGGCAACGCTAGTGACGCGAAACCTCTCTCTTTCTCCAAAAAGGACAAAATATTCTTCGATTTATTCCCACGAATATAAGAAAAAAAATTAAAATTTACAAATCATACTAACAAAAGGAGGATATTTGGAAAACACTTCTAGAATAGCCCATACTCCCTTTTATAATTCAAACTGCCATATAATCAAAAGATTGCATTCCATTATGTAGAACGGTCTCTTCACTGTTGATAGGTATTCTAAATTATCTTTTTTCTATACCATTGAATACCATTCATAATCTGCTCCCAAGAAAACAAATTGCTCCTCTAAACCTTTTTTCATTTCTAGTTCATTTAGATAAGCTACTTTTGCTATTTTCTTGACAATTCCTTTTGAGCCTTTATTCTCATCATGAGTATGAAAGACTTTTTGAGGGTTTAATGCCTTTATTATGTCTAGGGCATTTGGCTTACCTGGATTCACAACGCCACCTAGAAAGAAGGGTAATTTGAATAAGGAAAATCCTGCAATTAAAGCTTTGGTTTCATAAGCACTCAATGCGGCTATTTGCGCTTCTGTAAACTCAAATCCATGTGGACAATAGACCAACAATTCTTTATCTTTTCGAATTAGAATAGCATCAAAAGCTGCGGATAAGACTTTGGAGGATTTTAGATACGTAATTTCTAAATTGCCAAAAGACAGCCACTTTTGTTCTGAAAAAAGAGGCAAATCAAGCATTAATCGACCTTCAAATGCTTTTGACAAACGCTTTCTAGATTTAGGATTGATTAACAAAGGCACCTCACTTAATTGCTCGATTGTTTCTTCATGGCAATGATCTGAAAAGGGTTGAGAAATTAAAATAGCTTGATAATTTCCTAGCGTATCCATTTCCTTTGGCGCTGTTGTATGCCATTGCTCATTAAACCAAGAAAAGCCATCTATTTCTGTTCCAATCAACCAAGGGTCGATCAACAAATTGGTTTGCCCCCAAGATAATTGCCAACTGGTATCCATATTGAGGCGTCGAAGTTTCAGCATTGGTTAATTATTTAAGTTAAAAAAAAAACAGCGTTTGATGCAGCAAGATGTCAGCCACTTTTGAAGTGGCTGACATCTTGCTGCAAGCTTAGCCAAAATAAAAAATGCTTTATTGAACATAATTGTCCAATAAAGCATTTTTTTGCGAAGTAGCGAGAAAACAACAACTTTTTGTCCCTACTTACAATTTGCATCCCAGTTTCTCCAAGGCTCCCCCCAGATTGACTTAACGGCTACAAATCCATTTTTACTTACTTAAATACAAGTCATTCTTACTGTAGACTAATTTGGTGCTCACCAATCATCTTACGAATATTGATTAGTGCATAACGCATTCGACCCAGTGCAGTATTGATACTAACATTCGTTAGCTCTGCAATTTCTTTGAAGCTCAACTCAGCATAATGTCTGAGCAAAATCACTTCTTTTTGTTCTTGTGGCAACGCTTCGACTAATTGTCGCACCTTTGCATAGGTTTGATTCTTAATCATCTTACTTTCTTCATTGTCATCATTGCTATTAATCAGGTTAAAGATATCAAAATCTTCTGATGGCGTGATGGTCTTTCTTCGCTTGTTCTTGCGAAAGAAATCAATGCATAGATTGTAAGAGATGCGTAGTGCCCACTGTAGGAATTTTCCTTCTTCATTATACTTCCCCGACCGGAAAGTATCTATAATCTTTATGAAGGTTTCTTGGAAAATGTCGTTTGCCAGATCCGTGTCCTTTACAAACATGTAAATAGACGTATAAATTTTGGCTTTGTGGCGGGTGAGCAATGTTTCAAATGCTCTCTCATCTCCACGTATATACGTACGGATGAGGTCTCTGTCGGTACAAGACTTACTACTTTGCATAATACTTTGATTTTACTTACTTACAACTAAAAAAAAATGCTAGGGAGTAAAATTTTCGACGATAGGCTAATTTGTTTTTTTGTTTAAGAAATATTTTTTTTTTATTTAAAAGAAATAGACTTCATCAAGAACCTTTTTATTTTTGTATTCTTGAATTATGAAAGGCTATTCAAATGTCCAAGCAAACACAAAGTATATTTTGTGATGTGGCACTTTGAACAAATAAAGTTAACTTTTTTGTTAGAAGTTACCTTATCTTCAAACTGTTTTCTTTGTTATTTAACAGTTCTTACACTTGTGATTGTCCGAACGATTATCCTTTTTTTTTGTTTTTACTTATAGATTGCGGGATCACTTGTTAATTGACGGTTCACAAAATAAGATTTGTTATATTGTGGACTTAATCTTTGGTCAATTATATAAAACCAGCTTTTTTTTTGATTTTAAGCGTGATAACATTCGCAACTTATTCTATGTTCTTTCTTTTCACTAAACTATTTACGTTCATTTAGTTTATAAGGTTTCAATTAATGAAGAAAAAAAAATCTATCCATATTCAAGGCGCTCGTGCCAATAACTTACAAAACATTGATATTGAGATTCCATACAACCAACTAATTGTGGTAACAGGAGTCTCTGGATCTGGTAAATCTTCTTTGACGATTGACACCCTCTATGCAGAAGGGCAACGTCGATATGTAGAAAGCTTATCTTCTTATGCCCGTCAATTTTTGATGCGGATGAAGAAGCCAGATGTTGATAATATCAAAGGTCTTTGTCCTGCCATTGCCATTGAACAAAAAGTGGGCACTAAAAATGCACGTTCAACCGTTGGTACTCTGACAGAAATTTATGACTACTTACGTATTCTTTACGCTCGAATAGGAAAAACGATTTCTCCTATATCTAATCAAGAAGTCAAAAAGCATACCGTTTCTGATGTAGTGGATTATGTTTTGTCTTTGGAGGAGGGAACAAGAGTCATGTTGCTAATTCCTTTTATGCAACGAGAGAGCCAAACCTTACCCAAAACACTAAACTTTTTACTACAAAAAGGCTATACAAGGATTTTACACAATGGAAAGCTTCAAAAAATAGAAGTTTTAATTGAAAATTCAGATAGCGTAAAAAATCCTACCGAAGATTTAAAAATTTTAATTGACCGTTTTGTTGCCACCAAAGAGGACGAGGATAATGCCAAGCGAATTGCCGATTCTTCTCAAATAGCCCTTCAAGAAGGTCATGGTATTTGTATCCTTCAGGATACCGAAGGCAATGAAGCCGTTTTTAATAATAAGTTTGAATTAGACGGGATTATTTTTGAAGAACCTAGCCCACAACTATTCAACTTTAACAGCTCCTTTGGTGCTTGCCCTTCTTGCGAAGGCTACGGACAAGTGATGGGAATTGACGAAGACAAAGTGATTCCAGATAAAACAAAATCTGTTTTTGAAGAAGCCATTGTCTGTTGGCGTGGTGAAAAAATAGGACGCTGGCGTCAAAAATTCTTAAATATTGCCCATCAACTTGATTTCCCTGTACATACTCCTTACCGAGAACTAACCGAAGAACAACGTCGTATCTTATGGACGGGCAATGAGCTTTTTGATGGTATTGATACCTTCTTCAAAGAGTTAGAAGCTAAAACCTATAAGATTCAAAACCGAGTCATGTTGGCTCGTTATAGAGGAAAAACAAAATGTCCAACCTGTGGCGGCTCTCGCTTGCGCAAAGAAGCCTTGCATGTTTATATTGGCGGCAAAACTATTGCGGATTTGATTCATATTCCTATTGAAGATTTTTATGCCTTCTTTGAGAATTTGGAGCTTTCGGATACCGATTATGAAATTGCACGTCGTCTAATTATAGAAATTACTACTCGCCTTCAATTTATGTTGGATGTTGGTTTAAATTATTTAGCAATTGACCGAATTTCGTCTACTTTATCTGGTGGAGAAATTCAACGAATTCATCTAACCCGTTCTTTAGGTTCTAACCTAACTAGCTCTTTATATATTTTGGATGAACCTAGTATTGGTTTGCATCCTAGAGACACCACTCGTTTGGTCAAAGTCCTTAGAGCGCTAAGAGATTTAGGAAATACAGTAGTTGTCGTGGAGCATGAGGAAGATATTATCGCCAGTGCTGATTATTTGATTGATATTGGACCACACGCAGGAGTACACGGAGGAAAAGTCGTTTTTGCAGGTCCTTATGAGGACATTCACAGTGATGCCGCAGATTGTTTGACAGCTAAATACATGAGTGGTCGAATGAGTATTCCTATTCCTAGCCATCGTCGTACGTCAACACAATCTATTACTATAAAAGGAGCAAGACAACACAATCTAAAAGACATTGATGTCACCTTTCCACTCAATGTTTTTATTGCCGTTTCAGGCGTTAGTGGTAGTGGAAAAACGACGCTAATTAAGCAGATTTTGTATCCTGCTATGATGCATCAAATGGGCGAAGGAACTGAAAAACCAGGGGCACACAGCTCTATAGAAGGTGATATCAAGGCGATTAACCGTATTGAAATGGTGAATCAACAGCCTATAGGAAAATCTTCTCGTTCTAATCCTGTGACTTATGTAAAGGCTTATGATGCGATTCGTAAATTGTTCTCTAGTCAGCAAGGTTCAAAAATCAAAGGCTTCAAACCCAAGCATTTTTCTTTTAATGTGGAAGGTGGTCGTTGCGAAACGTGTAAAGGTGCTGGAGAGACAATTGTTAGTATGCAATTCTTGGCGGATGTCCGCCTGACTTGTGACGATTGTAATGGAAATCGCTTCCAAAATGAAGTTTTGGGCATTCGTTATAAAGACAAAAACATTTATGATATTCTTAATCTTACGGTAGAAGAGGCTTTAGTTTTCTTTGCTGATAATGATGAAATTATTTCTAAAATTCAGCCTTTATACGATGTTGGATTAGGGTATATTGGACTGGGGCAGCCTTCTAGCACTTTGAGTGGTGGAGAGGCGCAACGTGTAAAATTAGCCTCGTTCTTAGCCAAAGAAAATAGCCGTGAAAAAATCTTGTTCATCTTTGATGAACCAACAACTGGTTTGCACTTCCACGATATCCAAAAATTATTAGATGCCTTTAATGCCTTGGTTGAAATTGGTCATTCTATTATTGTTATTGAACACAATTTAGATGTCATTAAATCGGCTGATTATGTCATTGACTTGGGTCGAGATGGCGGTGTCAAAGGTGGTGAACTTTTATTTCAAGGGACGCCTGAGGATTTGACGAAAGTGGAAAATTCTTATACTGGGGAATATTTGAAGGAGAAGTTGTAAGTATTTATCATTTTTTCTCTTTTCTTAAAACAGAATCTTAAACCAAAAACGCAACAACATGCCATCTATCTTAAATAAATACGCTCAATTATTAGTCAACTATTGTGTTAGTCTCAAAGAAGGCGAACGTGTTTTTGTACAATCGACAACATTGGGAGAACCTTTGGTTCGAGAAGTGTATCGAGAAATTTTGCGAGCAGGTGGTTTGCCACATATTAACATGGATTTTAGAGATCAAGGCACGATTCGTTTGAACGAAAGTAGTGCCGATCAATTGGCTTATGTCGATCCTATTTATGCGGCTGCAATGCAAGAATTTGATGCTTATATTTACATTCGTGCGCCTTTTTATAGCCGTGCAACACAAGAGACCAATTCGGAAAATGCCAAATTGGATATTGCCGCAAAAGCGCCTTACCGCAAACGTTATTCAGAGCGTACGGCTACCTTAGATTTAAAACGAACTTTGTGCGAATACCCAACGGTTGCGAATGCCCAAAATGCGGGTATTTCTCCAGAGGCTTATGCAGAATTTATTTATAATGCCTGTCATTTGTTTGATGAGAATCCTCAAGCTTGTTGGGAGGAGGTTAGTCGCAATCAACAAGCGGCAGTGGATCTTTTGAATGGCAGAACAAAGATGCGTTATTTGGGAGAAGGGATTGACATTAGCTTTTCTACAGAAGGGCGTACTTGGATCAATTCGGATGGAAAAACTAACATGCCCTCTGGCGAAGTGTATACCGCTCCTGTAGATGATTCTGTTAATGGAACCATCCATTTTGCTTATCCTTCTATGTTTAGAGGCGAAGAAGTGGAAGGCATTACCTTGTGGGTAAAAGATGGCTGGGTAGAAAAATGGGAAGCAAAGAAAGGGAAAGCTTTATTGGACAAAATCTTTTCTATTGACGAAGGGGCTAGACGTTTTGGAGAAGCTGCCATTGGAACCAATATGCGTATTCAAACGCCTGTTAAGAATATTCTCTTTGATGAAAAAATTGGTGGCACGGTACACATGGCGGTCGGTCAAGCATACATTCAGAATGGAGGCACCAACAAATCTGCGATTCATTGGGATATGATTGCCGATATGAAAAATGGAGGGAAAATTTATGCGGACGATGAATTAATTTACGAAAGTGGTCAATTTATATTCTAAGGAACGTTCAATACATAAACCAATCAACCCTTATGTCCAGTACAATCAGTCTTGATACGAATCAGTCTAAAAAAATATTTTGGCTTGGTGTCTTTAGCTATACTATTTTAGCCTTATTGGCGATTGTTTTTTACAAAGAACGAACTGTTTTTTGTGATGTTGCCTTTCGTTTTTATGCCATCATCAAGGCAGATGATTATGCCATACAAGCCAACCGTTTTGGCTCCTATTTTACACAGTCATTTTTGTACCTCAGCCAAACCATTGGCTTGCCGCTGAAGTATGTGATGATTAATTATTCGGTCGGTTTTGTTATTTACAAAGCCCTTGCCTTTTTTATCTGTTTGAATGGATTAAAGAAGCCTAACTTTGCTTTGACCATCTTATTTGTAGATGTTTTGATTGTCTCTGAAACCTTTTACTGGATTCAATCGGAGTTGGTCGAAAGCTTGACTTTCTTAATTTTATATGTTGCCTTTTTGCAATATTCAGCAGAGCGAAAAGTGCATATTTTACGCCTTCTTTTATTGCTAGGAATGTTGATAACCGCTGTATTTTTTCATCCTTTATCGTTTATCAACATCACCTTTCTCTCTATATTCTTATTCTTAAGTACCCAAAACAGCACTCTCAAAAAGTACCTCTTAATCGGCTTACCGATCATGTTTGGCATTTTGGTTGTCAAATCACTGTATTTCAAAACAGCCTATGACACCAGTGCCAGTAGTGGTTTGAATAATTTTATTCGCTTCTTTCCCGATTATTTTTCCATCAAGAGCAATCGATACTTTGGGTATCACCTTTTAACAGATTACTATTTCTTACCCTTTTTATGGATAGCCGTTTTAGCTTATTATGCCAAGAAGCAGTTCAAACTAAAATTTGCCTTGTTGTTCTTCTTTGTCTTGGGTTATCTACTGCTTATCAATGTTTCCATTCCTGATGGGCACATTACCTTTCACATGGAGTCTTTTTATATGCCTTTGAGTTTATTTATTTCGTTTGCTTTTATAATGGATGTACTCCCTTTATTCGCAAAAAAACAGGCGATCATTTTTCTCTTTGTTATCGTTTCTTGTCGATTGGTACACATTGGATTTCAACACGAAAAATTCACAGACCCAATGGAATGGAAGGAAGCGTTAATCAAAGAAACGCAAGATTTAGAAAACAAAAAGCTCGCTATTTATTATAAAGATGCTCCAGACAACTTGATGCTAACCTGGGGAAGTTCCTTTGAGTTTTGGATGTTGTCTACTTTAGAAACAGGTGTTTCTCGGTCAATTATTATTTATGATGATCCAAAGAAAATGACAGCAGGTCGAATGGCAGATAAAAATGTCCTTCTGTCTAAATGGGGGGGCGGAGCTTATAAGGACTTGCGAAAAACGTACTTTAATCTTCAAGATAGTACTAGTGGTTATGTATTCTACAAACCTTTGTCTAAATAACGGATAGAGTCTCTTTGGTTATTTGATAAACGCAGCGCTTTCTACAAAAAAGAAATAAGTTATCAAAGAACAAAAATCATCAAGCTGTAGCTTAACTTCTTACGCTTTGTAAAAACATAAAGCGGTCTAAATCAATTGATTTAGACCGCTTTAGTTTTCGGTACTTTGAAAATACACTTCTATAAATTCTATGTATCAGTTCGCATTTTTCGCTGTTTACCAACTAGAATAATTGTCATTATAACACCTATAATAAATAAGCCTAGGGCAATATATTGAGCTTGAGAAAGAGAGAATCCTGCAACAGAATAATCGTCGTTTACACGAATCATTTCTAATAAAAAACGCTGCATTCCTGTTAGAATCAAATAAACAGTAAAGACAATGCCATGATAGGTTACTTTGTGACGAAGAACCCACAAAATGGCAAAAATGATTAGACAAATAATCAATTCATAAATAGGCGTCGGAAAAACAGGTTCTTGTAAAATGTGGCAATAATCTCCAAAGTTATCTGGGTAATAACATTCGTCCATTGGAAGCCCTTCATTGATCACATTATTAGGATAACGATAGCCCCACAACCAATCAGGAATCCAACTAAATGGTTTTGCATATCGGTTTGGATCGCCCCAATCGCCATCGCCAGAAAAATGACAGCCCAAACGTCCTAAACCTGTTCCCAAAATCATAGCAGGGGCACAGGCATCTAGCATTTGGTTTAAGGCAATTTTTTTGCTGCGAATATAATAAGAAACCACAAAAAATGCCAAGATAAATCCACCATAAACACTTAAACCACTACCGCTAAAGAAGTCCCGAACAACGCCTTCCCAAGAGCTGTAATCTACCTCTGTCATGTACAAAAGCTTCGCTCCTGCGATGCCACTAATGGCAGCAATGATAATAATATCACTCACCCGTTGGTGTGGCATAATGGTTTCTGTAATCGTTTGAGGGGCAGGATATAGTTCTAATTCTTTTTTCTTTTCTCTAAATTTGGACAAGGCAAATAAAGCCGCTAAGACAATTCCGCCAATCCAAGAACCATGTTCCATGGACAATAAGTAGTCTCTAGCATCTGGTCCAATAAATAAATCAGGGTACTGGATGGCATAAAGCCCCTTGAAACCAAATAAAAATCCTAACAAGGCATTGACAAAAACATCCACAAGAGACAACGGTTTCCCTACTTCTCTCGTCTCTTCTACCCCTTCCAACAGCCCCAGGTTCTCTCTGCGTTTCAAATCCAAACTCAAGGCAACACCACAAGCTAAAAAAGTTAGGGCAAGGAAAAAACCATAGGATTGGACTAAAGCCAATGCAGGAATGTCTAGCCCCAATATATCGTAAAAGGCATATCTTAAATTAGGATACATATTTCTTGTTTTAATTTCAACCTTTGTAAGGCTGTAAGATTTTTGATTGTTGCCAAAATTAACAATAAAAAATGAAATTTAGTTTTGTTAATTACTTTTCATCTTAGAAATATAGTTTCATCAAATCGCTTTCACCACTTTCTTCCATTGAATAAAAAGATTCCTTTATTGAAAAGGAGATCAAATTAAACGATTTATAATCCTTTTAATGTATTCTTGGGCTTAGGAAAACGCCTGTTATTACGATTCAACTTTAACAAAGTATTAATGATACTGATAACAACTATTTGAAAGTAATAATTGTTTTTCCAATATTCTACCTAAATAAGATGACAAAACAGCTCCAATGAAATATTCTCTACTCGTATTCCTCCTTATCTCTTTTTCCTTATCTGCTCAAGATATGTTGGTCTTTCCCAAAGAATACTCTAAACAATTAAGCAGTATTCCTATTGATGCCTGTGTTCGACAATCGTACGACATCTTGAATACCGTTAAAAGCAATGATGTTTCTAAAGTAGCCGATTTAAGCCTTTATGGGCGTCAATTACTAAACTTAGGAAGGCATGAATATGCTAAAGAGGTTTTTGAAAAAGCGGTAGAAATTAATAACAATGCCTATGGAAAAGAGGACATTCGTTATGTAAAATCCTTGTTGGATTTAGCCAATGCTTATATGTTGTTGATTCGTTATAATGAAGCAGCAGGAATGTATGAAGAAGCTCTAAATACGGTCAAAAAAACCTTAGGAACAACATCCATTGAATACCTAGAAACCCTCAATCAAAGTGGTCTCGTATATACTCGGATTAAAGGCTGGAACAAGAGTATTGCTATTTATAAGAGTGGCTTAAAGTCCATTCAACAACAAAATAGAACCAACAGCATTTATCATGCTATTTTGTTGAATAATTTGGGGGCTTGCATCAAGAACACCTACGATTATAATACAGCTATACAAAAATACGAGGCAGCCTTAGCCATGACTTCCTCTTCGCCACGTTTGAGCGTAAGTATTGCCGCTAATTTAGCAGAGGTTTATGCTTTGGTTGGACGTAATTCGGAGGCAAAAGTTCTCTTAAATCAATACATCCCAATTGCTACTAAAATTCTTGCTTCTAAGGATTTAACCTTTGCTCGTATTTGGACACAATATGGTGTTGCTTACACTGCTTTGAACGATTTTGACACGGCTAAAGAAATGTTCAAAAAGGCTTTTATTACCAATAGTTTGACCTTTAAAGATCTCTCTAGTATTCCAGATCAGGCAGAAGATTTAATGTTTAAAAATGACTATTTGGCAACTTGTGGGCAAGCAGCAATTATGATGTATACCGTAGAACTCTACAAAAAAATGTACGAAGCGGACAACAATGTAGAAACGCTCACAGATGGATACAAAGTCCTACAAGCCATGACAAAATATGGAGAAGGCATGATGAGCAGCTATATTTCTGAGGCCAACAAACTCATTTTATTTCGCTTAGGCGCTGCGATCATGTTTGATAGAGGCACTTATTATGCCTATGAATTATACAAACATACTAAAGAAACCAAATATGTTGAAGCGGCTTTTTTCTACTCTGAACGTGGCAAATCAACCTTGTTGGTCAATGCCTTGCGTTCTAAAGAAAATCAGACTTTATTGAATCTTCCAGATGATTTGGTGGAGCAAGAAAAAACGTACAAAGGACAGTTAAAAAACTTACAAAAACGTCAGATTGAAGCGGCTAATAGCGCAGAACGAAATTCCATACAACAAGCGATTAATGATCTAAACATTAGTATTGAACGGTTTAAAGAAAGGATTCAAAAAGAATATCCAGCCTACTATGAACATCGCTACAGCATCAATTTGAGCAACATTCAGGAAATACAAACGTACTTGGCAAAGAAAGACAAAGTATTAATTGAGTACACTTTAGGGCTTGAATATTCTTTTGTTTTTGTGATCAGCAAAAACAGCTTGGATATGCTTCCTTTGAAGTTTGCAGCAAAAGATCTAGAACAGCATACGCTTAACTTGCGTAAAACCTTAACCAATTACCACTTTGTTATTAAGAGCCCAAAAGAAGCCGATCTGCTGTATACAGAAGCTGCTCAATATTTTTATACTACTTTTGTAAAACCTGCTTTAGCGAAGGTAGAAAAAGGACAACATTTAATCTTTGTTCCCGATCAAGAATTAGGACATTTACCCTTTGAAACCTTCTTGACCGAGCAACCCAAAACCGCCTTAGCTTTTGCAAGCTATCCTTATTTGTTAAAAGAGTATCCAATTAGTTATAGCTATTCTGCAACGACTTTATTGGGTCAAAAACGCCAACAAAAACAGCGTAGTATTCCTAAACGGGGCGTTTTAGCTTTTGCGGCAGAATATCCATCCATTTCCTCCAACTCTTTCAGTCATCAACGAAGCGGTGATATTGGAATTGTTAGAGAAGGATTGCAGCCTCTTCCTGGAGCGGTCGAAGAAGTTAATTTATTGCAAAAACACCTCTTTGGAACCTTTCACAATGGCTTGACAGCAAGTGAAGCGAATTTCAAAAAAGAAGCGGCTAATTATGGTATTATTCACTTAGCGATGCATGGTGTTTTGGATAATAAAAATCCTATTTTATCTAGTTTGGTTTTTTCAGAAGACAGCTCGGCTGTAGAAGATAATTTTTTAAGGGCTTACGAAATTGCACAATTGGATTTGAATGCAGACTTGGTCGTTTTATCGGCTTGTGAAACGGGCTATGGGAAGTTCCAACAAGGAGAAGGCGTTATGTCTTTGGCACATTCTTTCTCTTATGCAGGCGCTTCTTCTATTCTGATGAGTTTGTGGCAAGTCAATGATTTTTCAACCAGTCAAATCATGAAAAACTTCTATACCAATCTTGCTTGTGGTTCTTCCAAAGAAGTGGCTTTGAGAAAAGCTAAATTGGATTACTTAGAAAACAAAGAGAATCAAGCGGCATTGCATCCTGCTTATTGGGCTGCATTTGTTCAAACTGGCGATGTCAAGCCTCTGGAATTGGTTTCTAAAACAGGGAAAACATTTAAGCAAATGCACATTATGCTTACAGTACTTGCTTCTTTGTTGGTGATAATGATTGGATTTTTTGTCCTTCGTTACAAGAGGCAAAAACAAGCTATTTAAACCTAGCTAAAAACAGGCTTTTGTTTTGTTAATATCTAAAACTTAGAGAAAAGTAGAAATGACAGCAAAAACAGCAAGAATGCCACCGATTATTGAGGCTAAGAAAAATTTTGCAAAATAGCTTTTAAGATTCATCTCTGGAGAATTAAATTTAAAAACCAACAGTCCCAAAAAGGATGAAATACTTATAAATAGCAGTAAAAAAAGTGCCGCTTGCCTAAAAAATAGTGCTGCAACCAACAAAATTACTAGTGTTGCAAATAAATGATAATAATAATAGTTGCTACTATCTTTGCGATATAAACCTTTAGCCAATAGTGCAAAAAACAAGACCACGGTTGTTCCTACTAATAGAATCATACTTAATAATATAAAGTATAAAACTTTTTCTTCCTGATCCGATGGACCTCCTTTGAATGACTCTGCCCAACTATACGAGTTATTAAATAGGATAAATAATAAAGTTAAAACTATATATTTTAGGGATTTACATTTCATTTTTTGAATTGACTTTTTTTTAAAAAATTTAGGTATAAAAACAGCTTAGGTCTTTGCTAAGTATTTGGAGCATCAGGCCACTGCTTAATTCCTTTTACAACAGCCCCATCTTCATAAATGGGCATCAATACTTTGCGACAAATATGCGCTTCGTGTGGATAGCCAAAGGCGTTATTCAAATACCAAATGCCGTCTTTTTCAACACTTCTATTTAGGTGGCTGTGCCCGTACACGTGCAAGTCGCTTCCTAATTGTTGCAATTGAGTTTCAATTTTAGAAGAGCCAAAGACAGGCAATAAAGCTTTAACAATTTTAGGAACTCTAGACGGAATTAAATCCATGCTAGGAACAAAATGAGAGAAAGAAATGATGGCTTTGCTCTTTTGATTTAGATGCGGCTCGTTTAAGGCTAAAAAATAATTTGTCAAGGCTGCTTCTTTCATCGTCCATTTGCAAGCCTTAAAATCAACCCAAGCTCGTTGAATGGTCAACGATGGTTTGCCAAAAGAATAGTCGTACCAAGAAAAGATAGGCACAATGCTTAATTCAGGGCTAACAAAAGGCGTGGTTTGCACGCCCAAACTTTCCGCTAAAACCAAGAGTTGATGAAACTTTTCCAAGGAGTTTATCTCCTCTCCTTTTGTCAACCAAACATCGTGATTTCCAGGAACAAAAAGCACCTTAAAAAACTTTTTAGCTAGAGATTCCAACAGTACCGCTACTTTATTGATATTGGGTATAATATCTCCTGCCAAAATTAAAATATCATCCTGATAATCTATCGCTGACAATTGCATGAACCAATTCCAATTTTCTTCATAATCTACGTGTAAATCTGATGTTGCCCAAACTTTCATGGTTTTATTGTTAATGCCTTTCTATTAAAATACGATTACTTTTTAAATTAATTCAGGCGAAGTATTTTATCTTTTTTAACTTTTTGCTTGCGCTCTTATTTTATTAATTAACTGGTAGATTGAAACCAAGACCCAAAATAAATTAACAACTAAAAATGGATAACTTTCCGTACTATAGGCATTTATCGTTAGCAAAAAAGCGCCCAACAGGTTAATACTCAAAAAATAACTAGAATCTGTTTCTAGCTTTTGCATAATATTTAAGGTATAAGCTACCAATAAAATGATGGCTCCTACCCATCCTAGCACATCTATTACACTCAAATCGTTCATTGTTTTTTATTTTGTCTAATAAGGTAAACAACTTTGAAAATTCTACGTCAGAATTGCCCGTCAATTTACCCTTTGTTTTATTTATATCTCATAAGCCATCAATATTTAGGTAATCAACTCGTCGAAAATGATGCCTAAAAAAGTAAAAACTTATCATTCAACCTGCCAAGGGGCTAATATAAACAAAAAAAACTACTCTAAAAGAGTAGTTTTTTTCATTCAAAGATAAATCAACTTTTGATTCGTATTTTAGTATTAGATACTATCCAATTTATAATTCAAGATCAAAATAACATCGTCAATTTCGTCAAATGCCTCTTGTAAGTCAGTACCAGCCAAGCTATCAATGCCTGTTATTTTAAACAACCAAGGATGCTCCAGATCATCACTGCTTAATGTGAACTCTTTAATTTGGTTTTCTAAGGTATTATCAAATACATTGTTAGGATTACCTGAACCAGTAGAGCCTGTTTGATTATTAGGTATTATTTCAAAATCAACGGTTTTAGCACTTTCATTTTTTGTCCTAATTAATAATGCACCACCTTCAATTTCTCGACCATTTCCAAATTTTGTAAAATAAGGAAAGTGTTTTTCGTCTAACTTGAAATCTAATTCATGGTCACTTTCTTGGATAAAGCGATGCCAAGCAGTTCCAAAATGCTGTTTTAGACTCAATAAAATTTGACTATTGCCAGCATTTGCTGCATTAAGTTGGTCTCTTAGATTAACTCTAGCATCATCTCTCAGCTGTTCGCCACCATTACGAGCCATATATCGCATGTGCAAGACAACATCTGTAATAGAAGCAACATCAAACTGAGCCATATCTACATTAGACAATTTCAATTTCCAACGACTAATTGCTCCTGCTCCTTCAAAAGGTAAGTAACGTTCATCGTTAAAGTTCAATTCAAATAAACCACTATCATTTTGTCCATGACTAATTGCAACAGATTCTATGGCCGAAAAGTCTTTATGTATGTTCTCGGCATCATCATAATTCGTATAAGTAGCACTATGACGCACCTCGTTTCTTTCCAAGGTTAAGGTACAATTGACATTCGTATAAGGGCCAACAATACAAGGAATAGAAACCGACATAGCTTTTATTCTACGCAAGTAATGCCCAGGAAAATCCATATCAAACCACCACTCTGGAATCTCTATAAAACACTCTCCTGTTGTAACTAATGCTAATAAAGAATTTGGGGCTAATCGGCGCAGCGAAATCTGTTTCGTTAATTCCAGTTCTCGTTTGTTTTGCTCCAAATAAGCAGCCTCCATTTTGTTAATCGCTAACATCAATTTATCACCAGAAAGCAAGCCTTTTTTGAGACTATCCCAATAGCCAAATTTAATATAAGAGCTACTATCCGTAGGCAATGCCAATTCGTATCGGAAGCTTTTTTCGGCACGTTTTGCCATATCAAAAGCCAATTGATACGCTTGAAAATAAACCGTAGAGGTTTGTGAAACCATCCAAGAATACAGTTTCTGATTCGTGTACTTGGTTTTCAAGTACTCTTCTTCTGATTTCGTATTTTCTATTTGTAATTTATGGTTCTTCAAATCTTTCTCAGA
>CALDEP010000119.1 GCA_937942475.1 uncultured Aureispira sp. | reverse complement strand
TTAAATTTTTAATGTTGAATGCTTTATAGCGCAGCAAACATTAAAAATTTAGCATTAAGAATTCAACATTAAATCAGTGCTTAAATAAGCAAGGACGAATTTTAATAGCAACATAAAAAAAGTTCTTGCGTAACATCAGTTGCTACTTAAAACTTACACTTAGAACTAAATCGGTAAGCTTAGAGTACTTAGTTGCATTTTAACAAAAAAAATCTACCGTAAGTGTTTCTGTTTTTAAGAATCTTGAGTTTAATATTCTAGCACGTATTTTGTTTTATAGCGTGTAAGACTATTCCATTCAAGATTTTTTTGTTTCAACTCCTCTCCTATGCGTTATTTATTACTTTTCTTATCCTTATGCTACTACTCCACTACAATGGTCGCCCAGGACAAACTCTTAGAACAGTTCGAAAAAGGGATTGCTGCCTTTGAAAAAGGAAATTTTGCCAAAGCAGAGCGCTTATTTGATAAATTACTAAAAGAAGAACCCAGCTATGCGGCGGTTTATATCTGGAAAGGGAAATGTTTGCAAGAATTTGAAGAGCATCAAGCGGCTTATGAAGCCATTTCTACAGCTTGTAATTTAGATCCAACAGAAGGGGCTTATTGGTTTGAATTGGGGCTTTTTAAGTACACCATTGCCATTACTAGTATCAAAAAACCAGAACTTTGTGGCGATTGTGGTAAATTTATTCTACCAGAAGGAAATAGCCTAGCAGCTACAGATTATTACAAAAGTGCGCTAAAAGATTATCAAAAAGCAGTTCAATTAAATCCCAAGGATGCTGAAGCTTATTATCAAATGGCCATTACTTCTGTTGCCTTATCTGATACCCAAAATGCTTGCCTACAACTCCAAAAAGCAATTGATTTAAAGCATCCAAAAGCTGCAAAATATCGCCTTGAAATTTGCTCTAATTAGCCGTTTTTACAATTTATTTGTCGATATTCGTCAAAAATTAGACTATTCTAAGCAACATTTAGAGCTAGACTTGGTTTTTCCTCTAAACTGTTCTATAGAATAGTTGTTTTATAGACAACGATTCATCGAAGAACATCAATCTATTGCTACAATACATCACATGTTCTGTATATTAATATAATCAAATAGACTATGGAAAAGGCACCCGTAATTATTGTTGGAGCAGGATTAGCAGGTTCTTTAATGGCAATTTATTTAGCTCAAAAGGGTTTGGCAGTCGAAATCTTTGAAAGCCGACCAGACATGCGAAAAACAGCCATTAGTGCTGGGCGTTCTATCAATTTAGCCTTGTCAGATAGAGGTATTTTACCTTTGCAGGAAGTTGGCGTTATTGACAAAGTAATGGCGGAAGCCGTGAAAATGCCTGGTAGAATGTTGCATTCAGTAGAAGGAAAACTTCAATTTGCTCCTTATGGAAAAGATAGTTCTCAGTACATTAATTCTATTTCTAGAGGTGGCTTGAATCAGCTCTTGATGACAGAAGCGGAGTCTTATCCCAATGTCAACATCCGTTTTAATCAAAAATGTACAGACATTAATTTTGATACCTGCACCATTACAACAGAAGATTATACCACTAAAGCCATAAAGACTTTTACAGGCTGTACGATTATTGGTGGCGATGGCGCCAATTCATCTGTTCGTAATGCCCTAGAAAATGAAATTGAAGGCTACAAAGCCAATGTTGATTGGTTGGAACATGGTTACAAAGAGCTTTCTATTCCTGCTATGGAAGATGCTGATTTTGCTTTAGAAAAAAATGCCTTGCACATCTGGCCTAGAGGAAATTACATGTTGATTGCCTTGCCTAATGCAGACGGGAGTTTCACTTGTACGCTGTTCTTTCCTTATCATGGAGAAATTAGTTTTGAGAGTTTGAACAGCCCAGAGAAAGTACAAGCATTTTTTGAAAAACAATTTGGTGATGCCGTCCCTCATTTGGTGAACCTTCAAGAAGAGTTTGCGAACAATCCTGTTGGCAAATTGGGTACTTTAAAATGTTATCCTTGGATTCACAGCGACAAAGCTGCCCTGATTGGCGATGCTGCTCATGCCATTGTTCCTTTTTATGGTCAAGGAATGAATGCTTCTTTTGAAGATTGTCGGGTTTTAAATGCTTGTATTGAAGAACATGGTGTTGGGAATTGGAGCGCTGCTTACAAGGCGTATCAAGATTTGCGCAAAATTAATGGCGATGCCATTGGAAATTTAGCCGTTGAAAACTTTCACGAAATGCGTGATCATGTTGCCGATCCTACCTTCAGAAAAAAACGTACGCTTGAACATATTTTAGAAAACACTTACGATGATTATCATTCTAAATATTCTTTGGTCACCTTTCAACCTGCGGTTTCTTACGCTGTTGCCAGAGATTTAGGCAATCAACAAGATGCTTTATTAATGGATTTGTGTAAAGAGGTGGAAGACGTGGAATCTTTAGATATTCCTGCGATTTATGAACAACTTAAAGCTTTAAAAGCAAGCGTTTAATTTTGTTTTTTTAGAAAAAATTGAAGATTTGAAATGAACTAATATAGCTATTTTCAAATCTTCAATTTCATTTCTGCCTAGTGCAAATGACAACGACCATTACAACTTCGTGTCTGTACTTTACAAGCTTCTCCAGCATGCGTATTTGCACCACATACTACAGATGGACACTCATAACGAACACGAAAAACAGAAGGAGCCTTGGTTAAGTCATCAATTATCTTTTGCTGCTCCAAGTCATCTTGAATTAAACTAAGAGGATAATTTTCTAAATTTGGTACCATTTGCAAGTTATAAACATAACCTATTTGGTCATTTACCTTTATTTTGTAATAACCATAAGCATCTTTGTCCAACAACAAAACTTCTTGTTGATCTTCTAACGTTGCAATCGTATTTCCCTTCAAAGGATATGCTTGATCTTGCACGTCCAATGCCATTGTTGTATTCACAACAATAGGATATCCATTCGTTTTGATCTCATTTAAGATTTCACCTTCCAGACGATCAATTTTCACAAGCAATGCCTTTTTAGGTTTTACTTCATACAGATCCAATAAAACAGCTCTTTCTTTTGATAATTCATCAAAAGAGGTCTGAGCAAACAAACTCTGCATAGAGATCAAAAAACCGAGAATTATTATATAGCGTAACATATCTTAGATTTTTATTTGTTAAAAAATACCTACATAAATATAATCAATAGAAACATTAAATGAACTATTTCTAATATAAGAAATATTATTTTTACACTTACATTATAATACTATAACCTTATTTACAAATAAATTGTTCGCTTATAAGTAGTTAGACAAAAATATTTAACATTAAATTGGACATCTACTTACCTTTGTTAAAAGAGCTTTAAAAATCGCATTAGTCTAATTACCAACCTTCTAAACCTGCTACAAACCTAAGCCTAAAGCTTTGATTATCAAATTCATAAAAGATGTTTTTTTGTAATTTTTATTAAAAAAATAAAAAATTAATAGACTATTATATAAATAAAACCTTCGTTTTTTATCAAAAAAATGTATTTTAGCTATATAACTCTACCTGCAAACCTACTCCAACTTATCTATCAATCAACACACACACACAACATGGGGTATTATGTAAAACATGGACATCGATTCATCAAGCGAACACGCAATCGAAGGATTCATACCATTGATGCCATTTTGGGCACAAAAAAACAAGCTAAAATTTATGGTTCTGAAAGAGATGCAAAAAAAGCAATTACGACTTATATGTTTGCTTACAAGGAACTAGAAGGGAGTTGTGAAATCGTAAAAGCTAAAATACCTCCTAAGAGTATTGAGGTAAAAGAAAAAGCTTGACGTTTGTCATAAAAAAGAAAAAGCCAATCATTTTATGATTGGCTTACTTTTTTCATAATCATGCCACGGGTTAGGTTGTCATGTCATGGATTTTAAAAATTCAGTTAGGGTTTAGTTTAATTGAATTTCCGAGCTTAGTTTTCTTTACTTCATGGGTAAAGAGTTTTCATGGGTTTCAGAAATTCAGTTAGGGTTTAGTTTAATTGAATTTCCGAGCTTAGTTTTCTTTACTTCATGGGTAAAGTTTTTCATGG
>CALDEP010000118.1 GCA_937942475.1 uncultured Aureispira sp. | reverse complement strand
CATGCTACTTATGACTTGGAGATTAGTGCCGTTTCTAAAGAAGCTAAGATTATTGAAATTGTTATTAAACGATAGGCTAATTTATTCCGTATCCAAGCGATTTCTCTAAGTTGATTCTAACCTATAGTCTCCTCCATTTGGGGGTTAAAAATTGCTATTTTTTTCCTTTAACAGCTATTTATATCAAAAAATAGGGATAATTAGACCATTTTGAATTTATAATATAGAGCAAGCACATTTTTTTCATTTTGATTCGAAACAATAAAAAATTACTTTCAACAAAGAGAAATTCTCATAAAAAAGAAAAGCAACCTACTCTAAAAATAGAGTAAGTTGCTTTTTTATTTATTTCTTAACCGTCCGCTTATTTCAAAGAAGACCTAAATGCTTACTATTCGCTCATACAACTAACCCGTTCGTTCTCTTGATTCACAAAATACCAATCCAAACCAATCTTCTTCACTCTAAAAAAATCATCTTTAGGTGTGATCGCTTGGTATTCCATTGGCAGCATTAAAACGCCTTCCCCACTAAACACTCCCAATTGGTGCTTCTCATTCTCCACTAAAACAACTCCTGAAGATGTTCGACTAACATTCTTAAAGGCAAAAGTAGTCTGCAAACCTCGTTCAAAATCAAACCATTTCCACTGATTTTCTTCTTGCACCAAAAAGCCTTTCCAGTCTTTATTATCCACTGCATTCAAGAATTTTTGAAAAGCTCCCTTTGTAAATTCTTGCGTTTTAAGGTTGAACAATTTCACCACAGTATTTTCTTCAACAGCATACCAATTGTGCCCCACATAGTCTATCTTTTGATATTTTACAGGCAAAACCAGTTTTCCAGCAGCATTCATCAAACCAACTTGACCACCTTCTACTACCTTTACAAATTGGGCGTGTACAGATGGTAAAATCAAATCATAGGTTTTTTCTACTGCTTTTTTACCTTTCAAATCTAGCAAAGACCATTTTTTGTCCTTTTCTAAAACAGCAATAAAGCCCGCATCCAAGAAGAGAATGTTCTTATACTGAAAATCTAAAATCAATTCATTTTTTGTATTAACAAGACCCCATTTCTTATCTTTTCGGACGCCACAAACGGGCAAATCAGCCGTAGGTATGCGCACAATATCGCAAATGGTTGTGCCTATTTTTTGTCCTTTATGGTCATAAAGTTGATAATCACCATCCTTCAAGCCCCAAAAACCACCCATAGACCAATACTTCAAAGCAGCATATTGATTGAGCAAAATTGTTTGCCCTTCTAGCGTTGAAGCGCCATAGGCATCTTCCTGCACCGTAATCACAGCGGAAGTACCTGCGGTAACAATTTCTTGATAATTGATTAGTAAAACACCTTTCCCAGCTGTATTCACAGCGCCATAAACACCATCTTTACTTACTTTTAGCAAACGGTCGTTTAATCGCTCTACTTTGGTATAAGGAAGTGGAATGACCTTATTCTCTTGGTACCAAAAATAACGCAACTCTGTTTTACTTTTGGCAGTCAACAACCAGTCATTTCCTATTGAAGTGGTTTCAATCGTACTATATTCTGTTGGCAAAACCTCCTTTGAATTAGCATCCACCAAGCCTACCAAACAATTTTCTTGATACACCTTTCTTAACGTGGAATTTTCTTGTGCTGAGGAGACCGCAACAAAAAGCGTACATATAGCACTAATTAATAGTGTACAATAATGCATTTTTTTATTTTTTGAGTAGCAATTTAGACCTGCTTATTAACGTAAAACAACCGTATTCATCTGATCGGCTAAATCCTTCTTTATCTCTATTAATTTTAGGCTAACTTTCATGTAAATCAACATATCTGTATCACTCTTAGCCTCCTGAGATTCTTTTAACAACAATTGATTCTTGCGAATTAAGCGTTCTATTTTTTTAAATTTGAAGCGTAGAATACTGCTTTTAGCATCTGCCACATGATTAATTTCAGGAGGTTCTTGTGTATTCAAAAACACATTTAAGCGTCCCCAACCTTCCGAAAAACCATGTTCTTCCATTCTTGCTACCAAATCTACTGCCAACTTTGCAATTTCAGGATCACTATGGTAGGTAAAATAAGTAGTGGTTATTTTTTCATTCGCCTGTAATTTGACCAAATACTCCTGTATAATTTTACTACAAACAAGGTGATCAAACTCCTCAATCATATCCAACATATCCAATAAAATAAACTCGGCTACCGTCGTTTCTTCATCCAATTGGCGATCTCCAAAATTGATTAGAATACGAACCACATCCATTTCTTGATATTCTTCTGCCGTTTTCTTTTTCTCATTGGCCTTTGAATTTTTATGCTGCTGAGACTGTTGTCCCCTAGAAAATTCTCCATTGGCAAATTGCATCTCTTCCTCAGAGGGCATTCCTTCATAAGGATCATAATGATCTGAGCCAGAAGAAGGCTTTCTTGCATTAGTATCTCTTTCTTTTTGGCGTTGATCTAGTTGGTATTGCTTTTTTGCACTGGTTTGAATGCGTTTATTGATCTCTGTGTGCAACAACTGCTCACTCATTTCCATCAATTCCGAACATTCTTTGACATAAACAGAACGTTTTAAGGCATCTGGAATTTTAGAAATAGAATCTACTATATCTTTAATAACCTCTGACTTCTTGATGGGGTCATTTTTCACATCTTTAAGTAATAAATTACTTTTGAAGAGAATGAAATCATTGGCTTCTCGGTCTATAAATTCTTTAAAAGCCGTTGTGCCTACTTTTTTAAGATACGAATCTGGGTCTTCTCCATCTGGAAGTAAAACCACCTTTACATTTACATCTTGCTCAATCACAATATCCAAACCTCTTAAAGCCGCTTTAATCCCTGCTTTATCCCCATCATACAAAATGGTCAGATTGGGCGCATAACGTTTGACCAAGCGCACTTGATCTGCTGTCAAAGAAGTTCCCGAAGAGGCAACAATATTTTCAATTCCAGCCTGATGCAAAGAGATAACATCGGTATATCCTTCCACCATATAACATTCGTTCATCTTGACGATGGCTTTACGAGCAAAGTAAATTCCGTAAAGCGTTTTTCGTTTGTTATAAATATCTGTCTCAGGTGTATTCAGATATTTGGGGGCTTTTTTATTGGCAGTTAAGATTCTTCCACCAAATCCAATCACCTTTCCAGAGACATTATGAATAGGAAATTGCACTCGATTTCTAAAAAAATCTCGCTTATTCTTAATCAAACCAGCTTTCTCTAAAACCTCTCCTTCATAACCATTACTGATTCCTTTTTGCATCAAATCATTGGCGCCTCCATTGGCAAAGCCCAAGCCAAATTTTTTGATAATTTCTTCTCGAAACCCTCGTTGCTTAAAGTAGCTCAAACCAACACTTTTTCCATAATCAGTCTCAAACAACTGTTTTTGAAAATGATCTTTGGCAAATTGATTCACCACATACAAACTATCTGACAACTGTAATTGAGCGGCTTGCTCATCCGTCAATTCATCTTCTTCGACTGGAATGTTGTATTTCTTGGCAAGGCTCTTCAAGGCTTCTGGATAAGACAGTTGCTCCAAGTCCATGACAAAATTAACCGCATTGCCCCCTTCACCACAACCAAAACACTTATAAATATTCTTAGCTGGTGAAACCGTAAAGGAGGGTGACTTTTCATTATGAAAAGGACAGAGACCAATATAATTGACTCCTCGACGAGTTAATTTAACAAAATCGCCTACTACATCTTCAACTTTTACGGTCTCAAATATAGTTTGGATTGTTTTTTGTGTTATCATATAATAGCATTTGGAATTCTTATTCAAAGATACAAAAAAACGTTTAGAATAGAGCAAAGCGCTATTTTTTGCTCAAATTAGGTTTTTAAAACATTAAAAATATAGTTTGGCATAGAAATTGAAATTTAACGTATAAAAATATAAAGGTTTTAATTGGGTGTTCTTATAGTGTGGGTCTCGCTTCTTTTTTAAGAAGCGGGACTTTTTTTTGTCTGATTACGATCATAATTCCCTTCTAGCAAGATGTTAAAGTATTAAACTTTCCAACCAAAGCAGCATATTGCTTGTCTATAGCGATATAAGAGATAGACAAACTTCAGTAGTCATCAAGAACTATAGATCCTAACAAAGAATTATCTCTCCGTACACTATAGTTCATTTTAATAGCAAAAGCAACAATTAGCTTATGATGTAATTTTTTACACAATTATTATCCTTTTATAATTTCTTAGAGTAGGTGAATCAAACAAAACTTTGTAGTTTTGTTTTAAATCATTTCCCTGTAAACACGAACCAAACATCCTGTTTTTCTATTTTTAATAGGTCGCCTTTTGTGCAAAAACACAATGGCAGTCAGGTCGATAGTGCATAAGATGTGCTGCTGGAATCGTCTTTTGGAAAAAAGGATAATGAATGCAAACGTGGAACAATTATACTTAAAAAACAAAACAGCTAATTAATGCTACGATTACTCTTTATGGCAACCGCCATCTTTGCTTTAGTATCTTCCTTAAATGCTCAAAAATACAGTAATGAATTTTTATCTATAGGTGTTGGCGCTCGTGCACAAGCTATGGCTGGAGCACAAATTGCGCAAGTAAATGATGCTACCGCTGGTTTTTGGAACCCTGCGGGCTTGGTTGGTGTTGATGCCGACTTACAATTAGCCGCCATGCACAACGAATGGTTTGCTAGTATTGGACGTTACGACTATGTCGGTCTAGCGGCTCCGATTATGAACAAAGCACATTATTTGGGCTTTACGTTTATCCGATTTGGAGTAGATAATATTCCGAATACCTTGACGCTTTATGAAAAGGATGGTACCATTAATTATAGTAATGTATCTACTTTTAATGCCGCAGATTATGCCTTTATGTTGCATTATGCTAAGAATTTCGAAAAATTGGGCTTGTCATTTGGTGTGACACCAAAGGTAGTGCATCGAAAAATTGGTCCATTTGCAACTTCTTGGGGTTTTGGAATTGACCTTGGCGCACAATATCGTCGTGGAGATTGGCAGTTTGGTTTGATGTTAAAAGACATTTCAACAACATTTAATGCTTGGTCTTTTGATTTTACCGACGAAGAGAAACAGGTACTTGACATTACAGGCAATGATATTCCTGTTAAATCTATGGAAATCACACGTCCAACAATTGGTTTAGGAGTGGCTTATCATAAAGATTTTAAACTAGGAACTCCCAAAGAAGGTAAAAAGCAAAAATACGTTGGCTTAACGGCTGAATTAGACTTTAATATGACAACAGATGGTCGTCGAAATGTGTTGATTAGTGCAGACCCAATTAGCTTTGATCCTGTTTTAGGTCTTGAGTTGCATTACAATAATTTGATCTTTTTGCGTGGTGGTGTTAATAACATTCAACAGTTTAAAGATATTTCTAACAATCAAAAATGGGCGGTACAACCTAACTTTGGCGTTGGATTTAGAATTTACAAATTCTATGTAGATTATGCTTTAGGTTTAAATGCTGGTGGTGCTATTTTGGACAATACGCAGGGAGCCGTTCTTTCTCATATTGTTTCCATTAAAATTGACATCAGCTTCAAATATATCAAAAACGCCTTAAAAGATGAAGAATAAGCTTTATATCCATATTGTTTAATTTATAAAAGTTCTCAAGATATTGCTCCATGTGACAATATCTTGGGAACTTTGTTTTTAACCCTACAATTCCCATGACGTACTTGCTTCAAACAAAAGTTAGTACACGCTGTAATTTTCAGAAAAACTATACATTCCCCCTAGTTCTAATTTAATAGTTATAGACCGTTGATTTTCTTCGAGCCTATGCTATGTCAAATAGTTATTATTATGAAATCTTTTTTTTACAAAGTAGCAAGCGCTCCAATAAATTCTAAGCATCTAACAAAGATACTACCAATGGCACTGGTCTTATTTTTCACAGGGCTTTCCTCTGATGCAAGCGCACAGGGACACGATGGGCTTTTTGGCAATGAGTGGATTGATTACACCCCAGGTAAACAGTATTATAAAATAAAAGTCACTCAAGATGGCATGTATCGCATTAATGCTACTGTGCTGCAACAATTTGGCGTTAATATTAATAGTGTTAATACCAGTGGAATTCAAGTTTTTAATCTAGGAAAAGAAGTGCCCATTCAAGTCGAAACCTCTGGTGGAACATTGAGCTATGTGCAGTTTTATGGCAAAAAGAACCGTGGGGATTTTGATGTTAATTGTTATAATGATACGACAGATCACTTTAACGAAGAATACAGTCTTTATTCTGATACAGCTGCTTATTTCTTGACTTGGGGAAACACAGCTTCCACCAAACATTACACAACAATTGGAGCTAATTTATCGAATATTCCTGCAAAAGAGCCTTTCTTTATGCATAGAAGTAAATTAGTCTTTACTAGTGTGTGGAACCAGGGATTGACTTGGCAAGTTGATACAGAATTACTAGGTAAATCTACCTTTGAAGGAGGAGAAGGATTTGGGTCTACGTATCAACAAGTGTTCAGCTTGACGATACCAACAGACCATCCATTTCCCAATGGACCTAATGCTACGGGTGCCTTCAAAGTATTTACGCTTGGACGATATGCCCATACCTTAAATATAAAATCTGGAAGTAGTATTTATGCTACACACAATTTTAACTCTTGGAAAACAGGTAAATTTACGGCAGCACTCCCCAGTTCAATTATACAAGCAGGAGGCACTAATTTATCTATGGAAGGTGTTGCAAATGCTTCAGATATATACCATGTTGCTTATGCTGAAATTACTTATGCTAGAGAATTTAATTTCGATGGAAGCTATATTTTTCCATTTACAATGGCGGCACATAACAATAGAAAATATGTCGAGTTAAACAATGTAAATAGCACCAATGCCAATCAAAACAAGTTTTATTTATACGACTTAACAAATAGTCTTAGAATTCAGTGTTTTTATGATGGAGCCAATAGTCGTTTACTCACCGATTTAACGCCCTCTACTCAAGAGAGAGAGCTTGTTTTAATCAATGAAGGAAATCCCAATAGTTATATCGACGTTTTGGCTGTAACACCAACTACTTTTAGAAACTTTGCTTCTCCCCTTTTTGCACCTACTAATTATATTATAATTACCCATCCCTCTTTAAGAAGGAACTCTTCAGGCGCAAATCCTATTTTTGAATACCGTGCATACCGCCAATCCCCAGCAGGAGGCAACTATGTGACCGCAGAAATAACGACGCAAGAACTTTACGACCAATTTGCTTATGGAATTAGTTTTCACCCTTTATCCATTCGCCATTTTTCGCACTTTGTCAAACAAAACTGGAGCAATCCAGAGTATCTATACCTAATTGGAAAAGGTCGAGTTTATAAAGACATTCGAACCAGCACCTTAAATGCACTCGTTCCAACCTTTGGCTACCCCCCTTCTGACCATGTTTTAATGGCTTCTATCGACAGCGACGAGCCTGCAATTGCAGTCGGTCGATTATCTGCCACGACAGGGGATCAAGTCAGTACCTACTTACAAAAAATAAAGGACGTAGAAAGCGAACGAACAGCTCCGCAAACTTTAGCAGATAGAGGGTGGACCAAAAATATACTCCATCTAGGAGGAGGAAAGAATAGCTTTGAGCAATCTACGATTAGGAATCACCTCAATAGCATGAAAAACATCATCGAAAACCCTTATTATGGTGGCGATGTTCAATCCTTTTTCAAGACTTCTACCAACCCTATTCAAGCCGCACAATCTACTTATTTAGACTCTTTAATCAATTCAGGAATCTCCATGCTTACTTTCTTTGGGCATTCCTCTGCTAATAGTTTTGACTTTAACTTAGACCACCCTCAAAACTATTCTAATTATAAAAAATACCCTCTTATCATGGCATTAGGTTGCTATGGAGGAACTATGTTTGAGCAAAATCCTTTGATTAGTGAAGATTTCATCTTTGAACCTAGAGCAGGGGCAGGCGTCTTTTTGGCATCCTCTAGTGCAGCAGCATTGCAAGCTCTAAATCAATTTGCACAACAATTTTACCAAAACATTAGTATAACACATTATAGCGAAGGTGCTGCAAAATCCGTAAAAAGAGCCATTGGCAGCTTAGAAAGTACAGGCAACTATTCTATCATCAACCAGATGGCTTGTCATTACATGACCTATCACGGAGACCCTGCTTATCAAGTCTCCACCGCCCTTTATCCAGATTACTACATTGACCAAAATTTGGTAAGTCACTCGCCTGATATTGTTACGGCACAGATGAATACCTTTAACTTGGAGATCGATGTTTATAATATTGGACGAGCAATTGATACCGTTTTTAACATCAAAATAGAACGTATTTTTCCTGATGGGACGATTTCCTTTGTAACTTCTCAACAAGTGACCGCTCCGTATTACAATACCCTATTTACGGTTCCTATTCCTATTGGCACAAACTCTTTAGGGATTAATAAATTTAATATTTATATAGATTCTGATAATGATGTAGACGAACGTCCAAACCCTTCTGCGGAAAACAACAACGAGGTGATTCAATATACAATTGCCATTTTATCGGATGCCATTGTTCCTGTTTCGCCTTATGAATTTGCCATTGTTCCCGATGCTCCAATTACATTAAAAGCATCTACAGGCAATGCCTTTGCATTATCACAAACCTACGTTATACAAATAGATACAACAGAATATTTTAACAGCCCACTTATGCAACAAACAACCATTACACAAGTTGGTGGTTTGGTTCAGTGGACACCGAGTATGTCCTACTTGGATAGTACGGTTTATTATTGGCGAGCAAGTATTGATTCAACCAACGCCTCAGTAGGTTATTCTTGGACTGGAAGTTCTTTTATCTATATTAATGGTAGTTATCCTGGATGGAATCAATCGCATTTCTTTCAGTATCTAAAAGACGATCACACCAATATTTATATTCAAGAACCTGATCGTAAATTCAAATTCATCAATTCAATTCAAGAGGTTTCTGTGACGACAGCGGTCACACCTACTTATTTACATCCAGAAAATGTTGCCCTTTATTTTAACGGCAGTAAGATAGACAAGTGTCGCTGTTCCAATAGAAATGGCATCTATGTTGCTGTCATTGAACCAGGAACGTTAAACTTTTGGCAAAACCCAGGAAATAGCACACAATATGGTGCCATTAATTGTGATGCAGCAGGACGTATTGCTTCTACTTTTTTGTTTGAAACAAACACCAATACGGGGCGAGACTCTCTAGAGAATTTTATTGCTAATGTAATTCCGAATGACCATTATGTCATGGTTTATTCCTTGAATAATGCTTACCCCATTGCTTGGTCTCCTTCTTTAATTAATACATTTAAAGACGAAGGAGCTTGGTATATTGATGATTGGGTGAATAATTCTACGCCTCTTAATTCTCCTCCATGGGGTACTTTTTTCAAAAAAGGAGACAGTACTTATGTACATAAAAACTCGGTCTTAGCAGCTAATTTTAGTGATGTTATCACCATTTCTGGTCCGCTGCAAGAAAACTGGTATCAAGGTTTTCAGACCTCTACTACCATCGGCCCTGCCAACTATTGGGGCGCAATGCATTGGGATCATGACAACCTGCCTAACGATAAGGTAACGGTAGAAGTTTATGGCTTAGATATCAATCAAAATACACGTAGTTTACTTGTTGGTCCTACTACAAACCTTAGTGAATCTTTAACAGGAATTGACCCTGTACAATATCCTTATTTGGAATTGGTTTGGAACACCTTGGATTCTGTAAATGAAACCAGTGCTCAGTTAAAATATTGGCGGGTTACCGCAGACATGGTTCCCGAAGCGGCTTTAAGACCAGAGCTTTTTGTTTCTTTAGACAGTAGTTGCATTCAACAAGGGCAAGAAATTAAGTTAGACATTGCCATGGAAAACATCAGTCCCTTAGATATGGATAGTATGTTGGTTAAGTTTGAAATTTTAGGCAGTGGTTTGGTAAGATATGCTCGCTTAGATTCTTTGAGAACAGCGGACACTTTACATGCTAGCGTCCAATTTCCTACGGTGAGTTTACAAGGTTCCAATCACTTATTATTAGTAGAAATCAATCCTGACAGTGACCAACCAGAACAGTATCATTTTAATAATATTGGCTTAGCTTCCTTTAAGGTGGTGCAAGATGCAATTAATCCTATTTTAGATGTAACCTTTGATGGCGTGCATATTTTAAACAAGGATATCGTTTCAGGTACACCTGAGATTGTCATTACTTTATCTGATGAAAACCAGTATTTAGGTTTAGATAATTTAGAAGATTTTAGCCTTATTATTAGACACCCTAGTTTCCCGAATGGCGAAATGTTCCTCTCTCCTTCTACTACAGACATGCAGTTTTACCCTGCCGATCCTAGTAGATTAGACCTTGAAAATAAAGCTAAAATTATCATTCACCCAGATTTAAAAGAGGATGGTCTGTATACTTTATTTGTCAGTGCTGCCGATAAATCTGGTAATAATTCTGGACAATTAAGCTATAGCGTAGATTTTGAGATTATCAATAAACCGTCTATTTCTAATATGCTAAATTACCCAAATCCTTTTTCAACCTCTACACAATTTGTCTTTACACTAACAGGTAGAGAATTACCAGACTATATGAAGATTCAGATCTTAACGGTAACAGGTAAAGTCGTTCGAGAAATTACACAAGATGAGTTGGGTACACTTCGTATTGGAACCAATAGAACGGAGTATGCTTGGGATGGAAAAGATGAGTATGGAGATCAATTAGCGAATGGGGTTTACCTTTATCGAGTGATTACAAAACGAGATGGGGCTCATTATGATAATTATAGTAATAGAACGGATTATATGTTCCGACAAGGGTTTGGAAAAATGTATCTGATGCGATAAATCATTCAAATCCTAAGATAAGAATTCTTATAACAACAAAAATTCGATTAAAGAGCTGCAAGTTGTGGCTCTTTTTTTTATTAAAATAATAGTTGAAAAATACTATCTTTGCTTCAAGAATTAAAGAAGCTAAAAAATCAATTTTAAAATATAGACAGATGGAATATTCAAATCTTTTGACAGAATACAATGATGGTATTTTAGTCGTTACAATCAATCGCCCAAAAGCATTAAATGCCTTAAACAAACAAACGTTAAGTGACTTACGTCAATTGTTTGAAAAAGATGCCTTGAATTTAGAAGGTTTAAGAGGGGTTGTATTAACGGGTGCTGGTGAAAAAGCATTTGTTGCAGGGGCTGATATTACAGAATTCAGTGGCTTGGACGCACAAGGAGGTTTACACATGGCTCAAAATGGTCATGATATTTTCTTTACCATTGAGCGTTTTCATGCGCCTGTTGTAGCCGCTGTAGGTGGTTATGCCTTAGGTGGTGGTTGTGAATTGGCGATGGCTTGTCACATTCGTGTTGCTAGTGAAAAAGCAGTCTTTGGACAACCTGAAGTTAACTTAGGTTTGATCCCTGGATATGGTGGTACACAGCGTTTGGTTCAATACATTGGAAAAGGAAGAGCCTTGGAATTATTGATGACAGCGGATATGATTGATGCCAACAAAGCCTTGGATTGGGGTTTGGCTACACATGTTGTTCCTCATGGAGAAGAAGTGGCTAAGGCAACAGAAATTTTGAAAAAAATTGCTAAAAAAGCACCCATCGCTATTGCTAAAACTATTGCTGCTGTAAATGCTTATTATAACAATGAAGTAGATGGTTTTAACCAAGAAGTCCTGTTATTTGCACAAACGGTAAAAACAGAAGATTTTAAAGAAGGCGCAACTGCTTTTGTCGAAAAACGTAAAGCTGTTTTCCAAGGAAAATAAACGATTGTACAAGTACTTATCTTTTTGATAA
>CALDEP010000117.1 GCA_937942475.1 uncultured Aureispira sp. | reverse complement strand
TTTTCTATTTTGTTCTTTGCTTGACCAAAGAACCAAAGTCAAGGGCTTGGGACTACGATTGGATGGCTTTTACTGCTCGAATACTGTATTTAGCGAATGCTGCGCCCGCTAAATACGGACGTATTCTTCACAGAAGCCATTTTCCAATCTACGTCACGCCCTTTTAATTCACGTACAGTATACCAAATCAAGCTGTAACTTGTTTTTAATGTATTCATTCACAACTATAGAATAGCAGAATACTAACCAATCAAAATAAATAATCTTATAATGCGAATTGTACCCTTTTTAGTCTTCTTTTTTAGCAGTTTTTTATTGCTTGCTCAAGCTACCAAAACGCCTAATTTAGTCAGTTATGAACTGGTGAAAACCTATACCAAAGAAACCTTACAACAAAAATGGAAGGAACAAGGCATACCACAAGCAGTTGCCCCAGTGCGTTATAGTATAGATGTTTATGAAATTATTTATAGAACAAAATGGCATGATGGAAGTACCATTAAAGCCTCTGGTTTGTACTTTGTACCTATAGATAGTACCAAAGAGGAGCGTCTGCCGATGGTTTGTTATCATCATGGTACGCAGATTAAGAAAGAAAGAAAAGTGCGTTTGGGAGGAGAACAGGCGATTTGTGTGGGTTTTGCAGCAGATGGTTATTTGGTTGCTCGCCCAGATTATATTGGATTGGGAAAAGGGGAGAAAAGCCATTTGTACCACCATGTTCCAACACAAAGTGGTGCTTCTATCGATTTGTTGAGAGCGATCAAGGAATTGAATCCTAAAATTAAGGTTGCTCAGAATGAATTGTTGTTTGCAACGGGCTATTCTCAAGGAGGGCATGTGACAATGGGCTTTCACAAAACTATCCAAGAAAAATACAGCGATGAATTTAAAATCACTGCTTCTGCGCCCATGTCAGGCGCTTATGATTTGGCGGGTGTACAAGAGGAAACCATGTTTAAGGAATATTCTCATCCTGGATATTTGCCTTATTTGTTCTTTTCTTTTCAAGAGGTGTATGGTTTTTATGATAATCCTTCCGAGATCTTCAAAGCGCCTTATGATACCATTTTGCCGCCATTGTACAAAGGAAAACATTCTATGGGCTATATTAATCGTTTGATTCCTAGCATCCCTAAGGATGTCATTCGTCCAGAAATTGTAGCCGCATATTTAGCGGATGATGATTTTCCATTCAAAAAAGCGCTAAAAGAAAATAGTGTTCACGATTGGAAGCCTGAACAACCTATGTTGCTTTGTTATTGCCAAGCAGATGAGCAAGTGAGTTATAAAAATTCTATTGTAGCTTATGATAAAATGAAGGAAAATGGCAGCGATTTGGTGCGTATCAAGCATGTAAACAAACATATGGGACACAATGATTGTGCAATGTTTGCAGTGATGCATACGAAGATGTTTTTTGATAGTTTCCGCAAAGGAAGTAAGCAGGGAAATGCAGGTCCTTTGGGCAAGCGTTTGTTGATTGGAATTGGTAAATCTAGAGTTGCCAAGAAAGCTAAAAAACGTCGTAAATTGAGAGCCCAAGCCTTGGCAGCGCAGCAGGCGGCAGAAAAATTGAGTGAGCAGAAAATAAATCACGAAGCAAATTCTACAAATTAAAACCCAATTCATTAAGCGATGCGAGTAGTTTTAGATCCTAATCAGCCTGATTTTTTTGTTTCAGCAACAAAACAATTAGAAGAGTACGAAGAGGTGGAAATCGGTAGTTTTATCTGTAAAGATTGGCTGGTGTATTATAATTTATACAATCCAGAAAATTTTGAAGATCCCGATAATCCTCCTGAATGGTATACCTCGGCTGATATTTACGATTATTATGAAACGCCTTATACAAATCCTGATAAGGTTTTGTTGTTTTGTAATGAAAAAACAGTTGATTTATCGGCTTTGAGAAATCTAATAGAGCATGGGGAACAGCGAGAACAAGAAATATTAAGTCGTCTGGTCAAGTATACCTTTGGAAATGATGGCGCTTATGCCGCAGGAGTTCATTATGATTATGCTAAGAAAACGATAGAGCAGTTGCATCAAAAAACGTACACTAAAGAAGCGTTTTTGAAACGTAATTTGTGTCTAGATACCATTGAACTAGTGGCAGATCAATCGGTTTTGCTCCTGCATTTTGACTGTAGTTGGGATGAGGAACATGGTTTGTTGATTCGTTTGGAAGATGGCGAAATTGTTGAGATTGAATAAAATTGGAGGTAAGAAATGGTCAAAATTATTGCTATTTTATCAATGCTATTGATGGTCGTAAGTTCTTGTTGTAGAACGCATAAAATTGGTTTAACTTTGGATACGTCTCTGCCTTTAGAAATGTGCAAGAAGGAGGTAGATAAGTCCGAAATTGAAACTAGAGTTATTCAAGTAAAAAGGGTGAAGGATGTAAAGCTAAGATTTAAAAAGAGATTACTCTGGAAAATCAAACAGGCTAGATCGTTTTGTTTTATAATACCTGGTCGAGGATTAAAAACATGGGTTTCACTAGAAATAGATACGGTAAAGATACAAGTCCGCCCTAATATGATTTGTTTTAAAGGAAAATATTATAGGAGTTCTCTTTTCAAGACTTGTATGAATTACTTAGACAAATTCGATGATTCAACGTAAAAAAGCGCACTAAAACCAAGTGCTATTGCTAGAATAAGCCTAACTTTGTACACTTTAAACAAGTATTTAATAATAATTGAACTCTAAACCACATGTCTCGATATTATTTACTCTTTCTATGTTTTTTGTGTGCCCGCACGTCTTTTAGCCAAATACCAGGATACCAAGGCAAGCGTTTTTTTGCAGAAGTAGGAACTTCTTTTTGGTTCAACTCTTTCAATCCTAGAGCCAATAATCAAGGTCCTCAGCGTTTTCCAGATGATAATCCTAGAGAATTCACCTTACAGGAGCATTACTTTTTAAATTTGAATTATGCCTTGTCTCGAAAGTTAGTTTTTTCTGTGGAATACGAATATTCCAAAACAGGACTACATGTTAGAAACAATCCTGATGTTTATAATCATAATCCAGATAGAGGCGTTCTTACACCAAGTAGGTTGATTGATGGTTTGTTTGATCAACACAACTTGTTTTATAACCTTTATGCCCATAAAATTAATTTCTCTTCTAGCCATTATTTTAAGCCTAATGCTAATTTAGCGCCATTGGGATGGTATGTTAAATGGGGCTTAGATGTTGTTCTAGCAAAGGGTGTTTTATTGGATCAAAAAGTGACTTACGGGCATGATGCTACGTTTAACGAGAACAAACCTTCTAAAGAATTTACCAATCCAACAGGTGTTGATTCAGAGCAACTTATTTTTATGTTAGGCGCGCATGGAGGACTTGGCTATCGAACGGTTATAGCGAATAGAATTACCTTAAGTACGGAAGTTAAAATGACTTTGTTTCCTCAAATATTTGATACTGCTGGAATAAAATTACTAGAAGCAGAAAGAGAGGGACGGTATGCAGATCGAAATAATATCAGTTATGTTAGTCGAGTGCATCAACGAGTACAAGCACATTATTACCTAAATATAGTGATCGGAATTGGTGTTTTGATCTTTTAAACCTAAAATCACATGAAGAAGTATTTAATTTTAATGCTCATTATAACAGTAACAATAGCAAGCTGTGAAAAATATGAGGTGCAGTATGGTACCGAAACCGCTGCAACAACAGAATTGCAAGATGGCGTATACGAAATAGCTTACAGTACAGAAGATGGCGTGTTTCTAATTACAGCAGGACTAGATCGGTCAAAAATGGTGGTTTCTTTTGCCAATAAGTTCAACCCCAGAGCAGGTCGAGTTGCCCTAAGCCCCAAAAAGGATAAGTTGGCTTATGTAGATCCAGATAATGGCGTTCCAATTATTGTTGATACCGCAGGAAACGTCTTAGAAGAATTGACGCAGTATACCAATACCAATGATTTAGGTTGGTACAATGGAGACGAAACCTTGTATATATTATCCAATAATCAAATTCACTTTCATGGTCCTTCATTAGATTTGCCCGTCTCTTCGTTTTCTTCTCCTTCAGGGAGTCAGGGTTATCAGGTTACTACTGTAGATATTAATAAGAATTTAGATGTCGTATATGGGGTGATTTATTACGAATTTGGCGGGAGCTACCGAACATGGTATTATGCTTATGGCGTTGATTATAAGTCGCCGACTAGGACAGATATATATAGTACCAAATCCTATGCTTCTTATCATGCGTTTCAAAATGTAGGAGCAGACTCAAGACGCTCTTATCATACCTTGCGATTTTCTGATCCTGAAAGTTGGAGGGACGTAGAAGAAATTTCGGGCGTTTATGGCGTTTTTGCTACGGGAAGGTATACTTACGATCGGTTTGAAGGGGATTATTTGCTTCGAAAGAGTGGTTTTGAACTAAGTGTTAGTGAAGATGGTGGTTTATTCAAAAGGACAGTGTCCAATAGTAGTAATTATCGAGCGCGTCTTTGGGATATAGATACCGATAACGAACCGCTTTTTCTTGATTGGGCGATTGGGTTTTAGATTGCTTTTGTTTTTGTTTTAAAATGGTACATAAATCACCTGAAACCAATTATTGGGTGATTTTAGGATGAAAATACTGATTATAACAGTTTGCTGTGCTTACCTAGTAAGAGCCACTATTGGAAGGTTATTATGATGAAAAATAACACGATCACAGCAAACTGTTACAAGCAGAAAAATTATAAAAAAGTGAATGTTTTTAAAAATATAAATTCAGAGCTTGTAGTTACTAAAATAGTGGCGATAAATATAAGAGGGGGTGAAAATATGGATCACTTTATATTGGATCAGCCAGCTAAAATTAGTGAAAATCTAAAGAAATGGACATTTGAGCCTATAGACAGTATTGGTCGATGTGGTTATGATTATACTTTGTTTTTTTATGATAATAATAATACACTAATAGACTATTCAGATTTATGCTTTCAATGCAATCGCTTAGCTTTTCAACATGAAATTTACAAAATTTCAGAAAAGGAAATAGTACAATTGCTAAAGAATGATTTTACGCCTGTTTACAAACAGATGAAGACCTTCAAAAGTATTCAAGAGGGGAGAGCTTTTTGGAAAAAAATGGAAGAGGAATCTAATATATTTTACCTCAAAAAAGATCAACCTTTATGGCTGAAATATGATGGTAAATTTGAAGTGAACTTTAGTACGAATAACTCATCTAGAGAGGCTGCTGAATCGTTTTTGCAGAGCAGGTTTCAGGAGGTTTCGAATAAGCAAGAATATAAATTTCGATTGGCTTCAAAAAAAGAGTCTGAAGGCACTTTTTCCTACCGATACTATGTATACAGTTCTAAAGAAATCTATGATAAGCTTGAAGGAATTATTAAAAAGAATTGGAAAGAATTATCAATTTCTGAAGTAGAACTATTCTACAAAAATAAACCAGAATAAAACAACTGTTAATGGGAGGTAACTTGTTGTTTCTTTTTATAGTTAAGAGAAATAAATCAACAAGTAAATATAGAATACATTGAATGATCCTGCGTAATTAAAACCAAAAGAGTGAAGTCAATTATACTTGAAATTTTTAAAGATATTACCTTTACAGAAGTTGAATTAGAGATGCTCTGTGATAAATTGCAGGAGAAGAAGCTTGAGAAGAAAGCCTTCTTATTACAAGCTGGCGAAGCCGTCAAGGACCTTTATTATATTCACGAGGGCTGCTTGCGAACCTATTTTATAGATTCTGAAGGAAAAGAACATACCTTGCAATTTGCCGTTAAAGGTTGGTGGATTAGTGATTATATTGCCTTGTTTGGGAAAGGAAAGACTACATCTGTCTCTTATATTGAATGCATAAAAGAATCTACGCTCTATAAAATATCAAAAAATGATTTTGATCAACTTTGCAAAGAAATACCTAAAGTGGGCTATTTCCATATTGCAAATTTAGAATCAGCCTTTGCCGCCTTCCAAAAACGAATTCTTGAAAATCTAACCCTGTCAGCAAAAGAACGCTACCTCAATTTTGTGACTACTTATCCTAATATTGAACAGAACGTAAAAAATTATCACATAGCTTCTTATCTAGGGATCACGACAGAAAGTCTAAGTAGAATCCGAAAAGAAATTGCAAATACATAGTTTCTTACCATACATCAATTTTTAAGATCTAACTAAGTGCTAGTTTTGTGTTTTAGTTAAGAGATAAAAATAGAAATATGTTAAAAAGAATATTAGGGATCGCACCACAATTAGAGCCAGATGGGTCTTACCGTCCTTCAAAAGTGGCTTTGAAATTAGGAACAGTTGCCAAGACTGATTTTGAAAATATTTCATACACGAAATACAAAGGAAAGAAGTCGAAAATTTTGGTAATTTTCACGGAACAGAAAAACATGAAAATGCAAAACGGCAAACTGTTTTCTACAGGAAATCACCCAGTAGAAGCCTTGTTGCCTATGTTGCACCTTAAAAACGCAGGCTTTGATTTCGAAATCGTTACACCAACTGGAAAGCCAGTAATTTTTGAAATGTGGGCTTTCCCAAACAAAGATGAACAGGTCAAAGCGATTTATAAGGAATACAAATCAAGTTTTGAACAACCCAAAAAATTACAAAATTTTATTGATACATCATTAAATGATACAGCATCTTATGCTGCCGTATTTGTCCCTGGTGGTCATGGAGCAATGTTAGGTATTCCAGAAGATGAAAATGTTGGAAAGGTATTGAATTGGGCACATGAAAACGACCTATTTACAGTTAGTCTTTGTCACGGACCAGGTTCTTTTTTGACAACTACGTTAAATAATCAGAAGTTTATTTACGAAGGATACAACATGGCTGTGTTTCCCGATTCTGTAGACAAAATGACGCCTAAAATTGGTTATTTACCAGGTCAAATGCCTTGGGCTTTAAGCGAAGAGTTGAAGAAATTAGGCGCTAATGTGGTGAATACAAAGTCAGACAAAACGGTTTGTTTGGATCGTAAATTAATCACAGGCGCAAGTCCTTTAGCCTCTAATGAATTGGGGAAATTAGCCGCTAATACCTTGTTGAAAGAATTGAAATAAGACTACTTATAATCTTATTCTGTTTGTTATAATTTATAAGAATAAGAAGGTCAGATGACTGAAGAACGAAACCGTAGATTTTGTTAGTGAATTTTGTTTTAAGAAACTAGCAAAATCTATGCTTTTGTGATCTGATAGAAAGGTTAAAAACTCCAATCAGCCCTACTTCAAAACCTTAGGAGGACTAACATCATACTCCAAGTCATTTTTGCGCCAAGACAAAATCTTAAATTCAGGTAAAGTATACACCCAATCTTTAGGTTCATCCGCTTTTTTTCGATAGTCATTGATAAGCTGGTTTCCAGTAAAGAAACCTTTGACAATCAAGCTGTACCCATGCTCATCTGAAACAGGGAAATCTTTAGGCGCGATAGGGGATATCCAAGGACCTTCTACGGTATTGACACCAATACCAATGTAGTGAAAAGGGCAACGACAGCCCCAGGCTTTTGTTCGAACAGCGATAGGGAATTCTACGATTTCATGAATACCCATTTGGGCATTTAGAACTCGTTTATTTACCCAAATATCGAGTGTTGGTTGTGCCTCAAAGAAGTTTTGTGCAAAAAGGCTTCCATTGATTATCAATAATAGGAGCAGTAGATGGTATTTCATGTTAGCTTGACTTTTGGAGATCGAATATTGATTAGCCACCATATTCAAAATTCTGCATAAAAACCTTATCATTACTCGATTTAAGAATCAATTGTTGTTTTGATTTTGGATGATTCAACACCTGCATAATACGCTCAGATTGCCCTTCTGGAATGGCAAATTCTACGTTAAAATTCTTGATGTGAGAAGGCTGCACAATTTCACTAGAATGCTGTGGGGCATAACTTCCTTTGGAACCCCAAATTTTGATCGCAGGACATTCGCAATCCTTATATTGAGAGAGGGCAATTATGATACTATAATCAACGATGGCAATCGGTCGTTTTCCTGCATTTTCTACCGTAAATTTGATGGTAATAATATGCTCCATAGGCAATATGGAGAGCTTAAAAACATCTGTAAAAACTCTATAATCAGGCTCAATGTTTTTTCGATCATAATACATCAAATCAACATCGTATTTGGTAGCCGAAAAAGTACCCGTATTTTTACGAACAAAAACCTTTTGGTGGTATTCCTTTTTTACCTTGTTATTCTTCGTAAAGGTTTGATAATTACGAATAAAAAAAGGCTTTTCCCAAGCGGGCGGAATGTGTAGAATACTCAAAGAATGCCCATCAATCATGATGTCATAACTGTTGAGTTCAAACAAATGGCTGATGCGTTTGATAACAATTTTATTCAGTTCATTGGTGTCTTTTAGTCCACAATCTTCAAACTTTACCTCCTTAAACAATTTACGACGATCATCAAAACCAATGACAATAAAGCCATCTAAGCCATAGGTATTTGCCATGGCAGAGGTATCTTTGATGAATTCATTGATACCTTTGAGCTCTGTTAAGTCGTACCATTCGTATTTAAAATCAAATTTGAGGCTTTCTTTATCTAAATTAAGAAGCGCATGTTCTAAATGCTCGTGTACAATGGAATGAATGCGATCAATGTCTAGCATAGTGCTATGATTTGTATTTGAAGATTTGTCCATTTGAAAATTTGAGGATGAAAATTGCTAGAATAATAATATTCAACCCGAAGGCTCACGACCACGAACTCTAAGCAAAGCGCTCATGAGCATAGCGAATAAGTAGCAGCGCAGCTAAGTAAAGCATCAAATTTTCAAATGGACAGATTAGTAGCGCTTATTCTCCAGTTGGAATTCTAATTTTATACGTTTTATTGTATTTATTAGTCAGAGAAGTTTTTCGCAACCAAGGGTTATAGAGCTTTAGCATTCTATAAGTGGTTTTGTTTTCTTTTGCAAACTCAGGAAAGCTAGGAACACTCCCTTTGACCGTTACGATTTTGAAAGCAGGCATTGCAGGGTATAAATCTTTTGGCTCTAAGTGAAAACCATATCTCGTTGGATTTTTCATGATTTCTTTGATCGCCATAATTCTTGAAACATACCTAGATGTTTCTGAATTGAGATGCAAATCAAAATAGGTCGTTCCTCCTTGTTCACGCATTCTTTTCTTCAAACCCGCTTTCCCCATATTGTAGGATGCTGCTGCCAAGGTCCAGCTACCCAATTCTTTGTGCGCTTCTTTCAAATATTTACAAGCGGCAACTGTTGCTTTTTCTAGGTGATAACGCTCATCTACTTCGCTGTTAACTTCCAAGTTTCTTTCTTTGGCACTACCAGACATAAATTGCCAAAAACCTCTAGCGCCAGCAGGAGAAACGGCATTAGACAAGGCAGATTCTGCGACAGACAAATATTTCATGTCATCAGGCACGCCATTGGCTTTCAAGATAGGTTCAATAATAGGGAAGTAGCGATTGGCTTTCTTAAAAAATAAAAACGTAGCCGAGTGGCGAAAGCAATTTGAAATTAATTCTCTATCAAAGCGTTCCTTTGCATCAAAATTATCCATTGGCAAGGCTTCGCCTGCAAACTCAACCGTTTCTGGCATTTCAGGAGCGTAGACATCTTGTGCTGGATGATTCGGTTTTGGGGCTGCCTCTGTCGTTTCCGTATGGGGCGGAATAGTCGTCGTTTTTGGTGCTGAACTATCAGGTCTGGTATAAGACGTTAACATTATAATGGTAATAACAGTAGCGGCACCAAGACCATAACAAATCAAATTTTTAAATTTTTGCATATTTTTATTTAATTAATTGCTAAGAATTGATCCTAAATAAACCTTCTAATTAAGGTCTATTTAGGATCGTTAAGGACGTCTTGTCTAGTCTGTCTTTTAGCTTATTAATAATGTTGGTTCTTTTGCAAATCGTGTGGAGTTTAAAACATAGACTATCTTTTAACAGTTATGAATTGGGATATAAGTTTTAAGTAGAAAGTCGTAAGTCGTTTATTATCAAAATAAAATAGACGACTTTCTACTTAAAACTTAAAACTTATACTGTCTAATAGAAAAGTGGTTTAAATATTACCACAGGATTTGTCAAAGAACGATAATGTTTATTGTGCAGAATGCATTTATTTTTTCTTATACAAAGGAACCATTGAGCAAGGTTCTCCATACATGATTTTTTTGGCAACAGGCGTTAACAACCTTGCCAGTTCAGTATAGGCAGAAATTGGAACAGGCTTGTCACTACAGCCTTTTATAACAATCCGCTGATCCTCATAAGCCGCTACATCTATTGTCGCTAGTGTTTTGTTATAATGTGCGACTACAAAATCAGCTTCATTTCCATGAACAATCGCTTTTGCATAAGGCGCAGCATGAATGGTTGCCAATTGATAGGCCCAAATAGGAATAATGGCATCTGTAGAACAATAAATCGCTACATTTTTATCGGTATATTGTGCCCAGTCATATTCGGCTACTACGGCTCTAAAATCTTTTTCACGGAGTATAAGTCCTCTAAATAAATGCTCTTTTAGGTCAAAAACAAGGATCTCTTCTTGGGGATAATAATTCTCCAAGTTAATAGTAATGATGCCACTTTTGGCAACTCGATTAACCAATGGTTTATCTTTCATTGAATAATTTTTATAATTTATGGGCGTTTATTCAGAATAGGTCGTTTTTGTTATTAATAAACAAAAAAAACATATATTTTGCTACTTTGATGATCAGAGTAATAAGGTTTTTAACGAACTATTGTAAACACGCACTACAATGTTAATAGGTAAGTTACTAATACTATAATACCAATCAATCGGATAAGTGTTGCGTATTTTGGGTTTTTTAAGAAAAAGCTAACAACAAAAGGAATGGAAGCTTCTGCAAAGATAACAATATCGTGCAGGAATTCCATCCATCTAGGATAAGCCAACAAATCCATTACATGAACAAATAAGAGGACAAATGAAACCGTCAAGGCAATTCCAAATAAAGCTTTCCCTTCTGTACTGGTTGGCTCACTTTGTTCTAATTGAGTTTTCAAACGCTCAATGGTTTCATTATAATCCTTAGGTAATTCTTCTGGCGGTTCTTGAAAATAAGGCAACTCTCTTGAGACCTTTTCGGGAAGAATAATTTCTTCAGGTTGTTGTTGTTCAGGATGTTTTTCCATTGTATGGTGTCACGTATTTTATGTCAAACAGAAATTAAATAGTTGGAGCCATTGAAATAAAGGGGAATACTAAAAGTACATGCATATTTTTCCAAATTCAAATTATATACCTAAAAAGTAAGGAATTATATCATAGGTAACGTTTAAATTTAGAGTATTGTGTATTATATACCATAAGTAAGTATCTACAAAGTTGCTGCAACTTCGTGTTAAGAATGCTATCTATCAATCGATTTTTTTTTATCTTTATGAATAGGCAAAGAAGTCATATTATGATTGAAATTACTTCTAATGCTATTGTGAACAAAACTAAAACAGGGTGGACACCTCTCAAAAAATAAATCTAAAGACAAGAGAAGAAATTCTAGAAACAAAGCTGACTTTGCAGCAGTTGCAATTTAATCGTGTGCTTGAAATTACGCAGGCAATCAATGATAATATCGGAATTGTAGACTTGTTTAATTTGTATAAAGGTCTGCTAACTTGGGAGATGGGTATCAAGAAGTTTGTTTTGTATACTCGTAATGAGGAAGTTTGGACTTGTGCTACTTCTGCTGGAATTGATGCTGAAGACTTGGAGGAAGACATAGAAGCATTTTTTCCACAATACCAACGTCGTCGATCTATAGACGAAGCCGATCATCCTTTGCTACAACATTTCTCTGTTGTTGTGCCTGTTTATCACAAGGAATACGCCATTGCCTACACTTTCTTAGGTTCGGAGGGCTTGGATGATATGGATACACAGGGCTATGACCCCATTACATTGATTTCAGCAATTACCAACGTGATTGCAGTAGCAATAGAAAATAAACGCCTGTTTAAACGCCAATTAGATCAAGAACGTTTAAAACGAGAAATGGAACTGGCGATCCAAGTTCAAAATATGCTCATTCCAAGCGAGTTGCCTAATAATGAACGTTACGAATTTTCAGGTATTTACCAACCTCATGAAGGAGTAGGAGGCGATTATTATGACTTTTTTGAAGTAGGCGGTGGTGAAGTTGCTTTTTGTATTGCCGATATTTCAGGAAAAGGAATTGCAGCAGCCTTGTTGATGTCTAATTTTCAAGCAAATTTACAGACCTTAGTACATAGAAAATATTTAAGTGTGAAGAAATTTACCAATCGCTTAAATTCTCTAGTACTGCGTACCACACAAGGCGATAAATTTATTACTTTCTTTATCGCTCGCTACCATGTTCGCAAAAAACGCCTTCGTTATCTTTGTGCAGGACATAATCCTCCATTTATGTACACACAAGGCAAAATTCAACGACTAGACAAAGGCTGTACAATTTTAGGGGCTTTCTCAAAAATTCCTACCATTGAATTTGGTGAAATCTTCTTGGAAGATGATGCACTTTTCCTTTTATATACCGATGGATTAACGGATTTACAGAATGAAAACGACGATTACTTTGACGATGATCAAGTAGAAAAATTCATTCAAAAGAATAACGACTTACCTGTTAAAGAATTTAATGATAAGTTGATGGAAGAAGTCAGTATTTTTAAAGGAGATCGAAGTTTTCCAGACGATATTTCTGTTTTAACGGGTCGTTTGTTTGTGAATAAGGACGACGACGAGCCTGTTGTTAAAAAACCTCGTAAGTAAATTATGTCTGCAAGGGGGGATTGGGGAAAGCAATTTTGTCCTTTTTTGATAAGGTTTTATTAACAATAAAGTCCTTTTTTGTTATCAAACTGTTTTTTATATAGACGTTTTGGCAGTTTTTTGACTATGGTTTATAGTTTGATACTTATAAAAGTATACAGCGTTTTATAATCATGAAACTCTAATTGTTGACCAATTTAATCTATTATGACAGCGATATTCTTAATTTTTTTTAGTATTCTTTTCTATCAATTGTTGATTAAACCTGCGCTTAATCCAACAACTAGTCCCAATGCAAATCGAAATTTTAGCAAAACGGAGCAAAATGAAAATTTAATGCGCATGTGGCGTAATTTGCGAGAATTTAAAGGAGAACAAAAGGAAGGAGAACAAGTCATTAAAACTAAGAAAGCTCCAAAAGAAAGGGCATCTAGTAGCCGATCAGATGGGTTTCAAGGAGGAGAATATATTGAGTATGAAGATGTATAAGTACCTAGTCTTAATTAATTGACACATTTTTGAAAGGCTATTTTTTCGCCATCCTTCATTATTTTTATAAGCAATAGCGATGCTATTCCTAATAAAAATGCTTTGTTTGACAAAAAAATATACTCCAATTTTTAAGCTACTAATTTTTGTACCTCTACTTACTTAAATGTCAGCCCCTTTTGAGGAGGCTGACATTTAAGTTTTATGCAGGTTATTTTGTTTAAAGGGATTTATTTTTTTAAAAATGCCATTAAATCCTTTCCTGAAATGGCAGGAATTTCTTCCATAGGCAAATGTCCCACATTTTCATAAATAGCCAATTCCGAATTGGGCAGCATTTTATCAAACAAATAAGCATGGGCAGCACTAATCCAAGCGTCTTCTCTTCCCCACATAATCAACGTTTGATGTTGAATATGACTTAAGAAATTTATATTTTCTTGGAAAGGAGCATTTACCAAATCTACAAAAGCTTGGCTATTTCCCTCTCTTGTAAACAGGTCAAAATAGCGATCTACTAGTTTGGTATTTATCTTAGAAATATCGTAATAAACTTGTTTTACAAATTGCTCTAGAATAGATTTTCGAACAATGTACTTTAGTACTCGTCCAGCAAGTGGCGATTGCGCTAATTTAAAAGGCAAGGGCATGGAATCTTTGTCTAAAAAGCCTGCTGAGTCAACTAAAACAAGCTTGTTGACTCTGTTTGGATAGCGATAAGTAAATTCCCAGGCCAACCAGCCGCCCAAAGAGCTGCCGACTAAATGGGCTTTTTTTAGTCCTAGAATATTAAAAAAACGCTTGAGCACTCGAATGTGATTTCCAATCGTGTAATCGCCCGTACTATTAGGACCCGTTAAGCCAAATCCCATCAAATCTAAGGAAATGACCCTATAATTTTTTTGTAATATTTTTGACCAATCGTTAAAGGTATGCAGGGATGAAAAAGCACCGTGTAACAATACAATAGGTTCTCCTTCGCCCTCATCTCTGTAATGAACGAGCATATCGTCAATAACGACAAAACGGGAATTATCGGTTGTGTATTTATGAATTAATTCTTGAAAAGTTGCCACAGTGATTCACTTTGTAAAATAGTAATTAATTGTACTTCATTTCTGGGTATAGGACAAAAGTAATTAAAAAGACTTTAGAGCTTAAATCTATCAAAAATTGAAATTTAGATCGCTTCGCTTTTAGATCTAATAAAATGTTAGGCGCATTCAATATTTTTACTAGATAAATTTTTTTTGTCCTATAGTTAGGTCTCATTTATAACCAATAAGTCTTACATTTGTTCTTATAAACGAAGAAAATAGGTCACATGATACAACATATTTCTTATTTAGACAATAGGGATTGATATAAAAAAGCATCAAAAAAATAGAATGAAAGATACACTAAGAATTGTTTCTTATAATTTGAATGGCATTCGTGCTGCTATAAAGAAAGATTGGATTAATTGGGTGGCAGAAAATAACCTTGATATTATTGGAATACAAGAAACGAAGGCACAAGAAGAGCAAGTGGATTTAGAGGCTCTAAAGGCTTTGGGTTTTGAACATTTGTACTGGCATTCCGCAGAAAAGAAAGGCTATAGTGGAGTTACTATTTTTTCTAAAGTAAAACCAGATAAGGTTGTTCTTGGAATGGGAGAGGAGCGTTTTGATAAAGAAGGACGTGTTATTCGTGCTGACTTTGGTGATTTGACGATCTTGAATTGTTATTTTCCTTCTGGAACTTCTGGAGACATTCGCCAAGAGGTGAAGTATGACTTTTTGGAGACTTTTTATACTTGGGTGCAAGAACTAAAAAAAGAACGTCCTAATTTAATTATTCAAGGGGATTATAATATAGCACATACCGAAATGGATATCCACAATCCTAAAACAAATAAAAAAAGCTCTGGTTTCTTACCGGAAGAACGTGCTTGGATGGATAAGTGGTTTTCTGAAGGTGGGTTTGTCGATTCGTTTAGAAAGCAACACAGCGATTTGCAAAAATACAGTTGGTGGAGTTATCGAGCAGGTGCTAGAGGAAATAACAAAGGTTGGCGCATTGATTATCAGTCCGTCACAAAGAATATAGAAGATCGAATTGTAGCTACTGATTTGCTCAATGATGCCGTACATTCAGATCATTGCCCTTGTTTGTTGGAAATAAAAATATAAAGAAAATGGTTCTTTGACAAATCGTGTGGTAATAATTTAAACCACTTTTCTATTAGACAGTATGAGTCGTAAGTTTTAAGTAGAAAGTCGTATGTTTTGTTTTGATAATAAACGACTTACGACTTTCTACTTAAAACTTACATCCCAATTCATAGCCGTCAAAAGTATAGCCTAAATTTTAAACTCCACACGATTTGCAAAAGAACCAAAAAAATTAGACAGGCTCTAAGCTTTGTTTCATAGCCCGCAGAGAGCATGTTCTTCTAAAGAAGCATACTCTCTGTGAGCTATGGGATAAATAACTTGGATATAAGTCCCTGATCTAAATAAATGATAACCTATTGACGGCTAAATTTTGCAACTAACTTCTTTAAGTAGTCGTTCAAAAATAATCGCACTAAAAATGACTATTTTTGTCGTCTATCTTCGTTAGTAAAAAACTCAGATAGCCCGCTATCTTCCTGTTTTACTGCCTTGATAGCCAAAAAAACTAGAACATTTTCATTGTAC
>CALDEP010000116.1 GCA_937942475.1 uncultured Aureispira sp. | reverse complement strand
GCATTGATACCACTCAATTCACTGTCTTTTTCTTTATTTTTTCTTGCTCATCCATCATGCTAGACGAAAAAAAGCAATCTATACACGACAGAATTAGCAAAACCTATTGTATTATGGTGGATAAAAAGGAGGTTTAATTCTAAGATGTTATTTGCTTTGGAATCTAAGTCGTGGCACAACCCACTAGTATTATTAATAGAAGTCATTATCTATCATTTTTAAAAACTATACAAGAATAGAAACTTCATCCTGTAAAAAACGTATACTTGTATATTGTGCATAAATACTAAAAAATGACTTTAAAAGATAAATATATAAATCCTCTTACTGATTTTGGTTTTAAAAAACTCTTTGGAGTTGAGCCAAATAAAGAATTATTAATTGATTTTTTAAATCAATTATTACCTGCTGTTCATCAAATTAAAGACCTTACTTATACTAAAAATGAACATCTTGGAGGTAGCGAATACGAAAGAAAAGCTATTTTTGATTTGTATTGCGAAAGCCAATCTGGGGAAAAATTTATTGTAGAAGTTCAAAAAGCGAAACAAAATTTTTTCAAAGATAGAAGTGTTTATTATTCTACTTTTCCTATCCAAGAGCAAGCTAAAAAAGGAGATTGGGATTTTGAATTATCTGCAGTTTATACGATTGGCATTTTAGATTTTGTATTTGACGATCACAAAGATCAAAGCGAAATTTTACATACGGTAAAACTAAAAGATCAAAACGGAAAGCTATTTTACAACAAACTTACTTATATCTATTTGGAACTGCCTAAATTCACCAAATCGGATACCGAACTTCAAACAAGGTTTGACAAGTGGATGTATGTTTTTAGACATTTAGCCAAGCTTCAAAATCGTCCTGATATTTTACAGGAAAGAGTGTTTGAAAAACTATTTGAAATCGCTGAAATTGCTAAATTTACTCCTAAAGAAAAAGAGCAATATGAAGAAAGTTTAAAGTACTATCGTGATTTAAAAAATGTGGTTGACTCTTCCAAAGAAGAAGGGAAAATTGAAGGAAAAATTGAAAGAAGTATTGAAGTTGCTAAAGAGATGAAAAGTGATGGAATTTCAATAGAAAAAATTTCTAAATATACAGGACTCTCTAAAAAGGAAATTCAAGACTTATAAAAAATTAACGAGAAATAATAAAGTTCTTATATCTATACTAATTCAGAGCTAAATAAAGAGCCTCTTCTTTAGCTTTAAAAAGCAAAATCGAAGATTTCACTCCGACCTGAAGAATTATTTACAGGAAGTAAAACCTTCGATTTTGCTCATCTCGGGTATTTATTTTTTTATCTTTGAGTTTTCGAACAGCATAGACATCGACTGCATCAGACATCATACTTTCTGCCGCCCCTCCAACACCGCCAAAACATCACTCAATTGATAATCCTTAGCTGCCAACAAAACCAAATAGTGGTACATTAAATCGGCCGCCTCGCCCAAGAACAAGTCCTTATTATCATCCTTTGCTTCAATGACTAATTCAATCGCCTCCTCGCCTACCTTTTGGGCTACTTTGTTAATTCCTCGTTCCAACAACTGAGCCGTGTAAGAAGTGCTGTCTTTATTTGCCTTTCTAGCTTGAATAATTTGTTCTAAAGAGTTCAAATCAAACCCAGCTTTATTCTCTGTATCAAAACAAGTTCCCGTTCCCTTGTGGCAAGCAGGACCTTTGGGGTTCACCAAGACCAACAACGTATCTTCATCACAATCTTTTTGGAGGTCAACCAACTCCAAATAATTTCCAGAAGTCTCCCCTTTTGTCCACAAACGCTCTTTGCTGCGACTGTAAAAAGTAACCAATTTAGTCTCCAATGTTTGCTCCAAAGCCGCCTGATTCATGTAGCCCAACATCAACACATTCTTCGTAAGCGCATCTTGCACGATAGCAGGAATCAAACCGCCTGTTTTTTCATAATCTAGTTTCATCATTATAATCGTATAGATATCTTATTTTGACTTAAATATTTTTTTAATTCAGGAATACTAATTTCTTTGAAATGAAAGATACTTGCTGCCAAAGCAGCATCTGCTTTTCCAAGGTCAAACGCATCCTTAAAATGCGTCATTGTCCCTGCTCCCCCCGAAGCAATAATTGGAATGCTTAATTGTTCAGACAATAAGGCCAACATATCGTTAGCAAACCCCGCCTTCGTGCCATCATTATCCATTGAAGTGAACAGAATTTCGCCCGCCCCCAAAGCTTCCACTTCTTTCGCCCAAGCTAGTAATTCCCAAGTACTTTTTTTCCGTCCACCACCTGTATAAACACACCATTGCCCACCTTCTAATCTTGCATCAATCGCAACCACTACACATTGACTACCAAAATTATTCGACAAGTCTCGAATCAAATTAGGTTCATTTACCGCCGCAGAATTGATCGTGATTTTATCGGCTCCTGCTTGTAATAATCGCTCCACATCCTCGACAGAACTAATCCCTCCCCCCACAGTAAAAGGAATCGAAATCGCTTGTGCAATTTGCTCCACCAACTCTACCAACGTTTTTCGCTTTTCATGGCTTGCTGTTATATCCAAAAACACCAATTCATCTGCTCCTGCTTCCGTATATATTTTTGCTAATTCAATGGGATCGCCTGCATCTCGCAAGCCAACAAAATTAACGCCTTTTACGGTTCGCCCATCCTTGATATCCAGACAGGGAATGATTCGTTTTGTTAACATGATACCATCAATTTTTCAAGTTCTTTTAATGTAATTTTGCCTTCGTAAATCGCCTTGCCAATAATCGCCCCATAGCAACCAATTTCATTCAATTGCTGCACCTCTTCAATAGAGACCACGCCACCACTTGCAATCAATTTCAAGCTAGGAAAACGCTCCAAAATAGATTGATACAAATCAATTGAAGAGCCTTGTAACAAACCATCTTTGGCAACATCTGTACAAATACAATACTCAATTCCTTTGGTTAAATAGCTTTCCAAAAAAGGAAACAATTCCGCAGAACTTTCTTCCTGCCAGCCATTTACAGCAATCTTCAAACCTTTCACATCAGCTCCTAATATAATTTTAGAAGCGCCATATTCTCCCATCCAACGACTGACTAAAGCAGGATTCGCAACCGCAATACTTCCAGCTGTAATTTGACTAGCTCCTGCATTAAACGCCATTTTAATAGCTTCATCCGACTTAATTCCGCCACCAAAATCAATCCTTAAATTTGTTGCTTTTGCAATAGCTTCTAAGACCTTTACATTCACAATATGCTTTGCTTTTGCGCCATCCAAATCCACCAAATGCAAGCGCTGAATCCCAGCATCCTCAAAGGATTTTGCTACTTCTACAGGATTGGTATTATAGATTTTTTTCTGTTTGTAATCGCCTTGTGTCAAGCGTACACATTGTCCATTTATTAGATCAATGGCAGGTATTATTTCTATCATAATTTATTTTTTATTAATAAAGGACAAACAACCATTGCCTCGTAGCAAACAGTCTACCTCTAATTAAAATTCGTCTCAGATTGCTTCACTTTTAGACGCTAGATTTTACTTATAAAAGCTTTTACCCTCTACCTTATTTTTAGGTTATAATGCTATAAAATTCTCCAAAATTTGCGCTCCAATACTCCCCGATTTTTCGGGGTGAAACTGCGTTCCATAAAAATTATCCTTTTGTAAAGCAGCACTAAAGCAATTACCATAAGTACAACTTGCAACCGTGTAAGGGCTCATTTCTGCATAATAACTATGGACGAAATAAACATAACTACCCGCTTCAATCCCTGCCATCAAAGGCACTTCCTCGCAAGACAAGGTATTCCAACCCATGTGCGGAACTTTGAGACCTTCGTTCGCAACAAATCGCTTTACTTTTTGAGGAAAAATTCCCAAACCTGCCACATTTCCTTCCTCTGAAAACGCACAAAGCAATTGCATCCCCAAACAAATGCCCAATACAGGCTGTTTTAGGTTTTTAATAATAACATCCAAACCCATTTCCTCCAAATAAGTCATCGTTGCCCCTGCTGCACCCACCCCAGGAAAAATAACCTTATCTACACCAGCTAAAACAACAGGATCTCGCGTCAAAATAGGCTCCACCCCCAAACGCTCCAAAGCAAATTGTACGGAACGAGTATTCCCAGCATTATAATCCAAAATTGCAACTCTCATTATAATAATCTATTTTACAATAATTTACAAAATTCCAATATCCCAAACATTATCAAACCAACCTAAAGCACGCCCTTAGTAGAAGGCAACAATTGACTATTGATATCCCGTTTAATTGCCATTTTAATTGCCTTTGCCCAAGCCTTGAAAATAGCTTCAATCTTGTGGTGCTCATTCGTTCCTGTTGCCTGAATATTCAAATTACACAAAGCCGCATCTGAGAAAGATTTGAAGAAATGAAAAAACATTTCTGTAGGCATTTTTCCAATCATTTCACGCTTAAATTCCGCCTCCCAAACCATCCAATTTCTACCCCCAAAATCTAAAGCAACTTGTGCCAAACAATCATCCATTGGCAAGCAAAAACCATAGCGCTCTATGCCCTTTTTACCGCCCAAAGCTTGTCTAAATGCTTCACCCAAAGCAATGGCTGTATCTTCAATCGTATGGTGTTCGTCCACCTCCAAATCGCCCTGCACCAAAACCTCTAAATCAACTCCAGAGTGACGTGCCAATTGGTCCAACATGTGATCAAAAAAGTGAATGCCTGTTTGATTATTGGCTTTAGAAGTCCCATCTAAATTTAATTGAATTTTGATCTCCGTTTCTTTCGTATTTCGCTCTATCAAAGCAATTCTAGGCGGCAATTTCAAGAAGGTATAAATATCTGCCCAGTTGCTCGTCGTCAATTGAATCGTTTCTTTTAATTGCTCAATTCGTTCTGCACACTCCTCCTTTCCCAATTCAGAAGGATTCAACCAAATGGCTTTTGATCCTAGATTTTTTGCCAATTCCATATCGGTCAAGCGATCTCCTATGACAAAAGAATTTTCTAAATCATAATCACCTTCCAAATACGCTGTTAACAAACCCGTTCTTGGTTTTCTTGTTGGCGCATGATCAGCAGGAAAAGAGCGATCAATTAAAATATCTTGAAAAATAACCCCTTCGTTTTCAAAAGCTTGTAGAATTTTATTTTGAGCAGGCCAAAAGGTCTCTTCTGGAAAAGAACTCGTTCCCAAACCATCTTGATTTGTTACCATAACCAACTCATAATCCAACTCTTCTGCTATTTTCGCTAAGTATTGAAAGGCCTTAGGATAATATTCTAACTTTTCTAAACTATCTAATTGATAATCAACAGGTGGTTCAATCACCATCGTCCCATCTCTGTCTAGGAATAATACTTTTTTGCGCACGATTTTATGTTTTATTAGTTTGTTGTTCTTTAATTTTTATACTAAAATAGTCTTAGAATAAGCCTTCAAACGTTGCATTAAAACAGCATTTTCTTGCTTAGTTCCAACCGTTATTCTCAAGCAATTATCACACAAAAGCACACGACTTCTATTTCTAATGATAATTCCTTGTTCTACTAAATATTGATAAATTTGATTGGCTGCTTCTACTTTTATTAATAGAAAATTAGCCGCAGAAGGATAGATTTTTATTACAAATTTCAAAGCAGATAATTGAGTTATCAATTCTTCTCGTTCTACTAAAATATTGGCAACATCTTCTTTAAAAATCCTCAAATCTTGCAATTGCCCCAAAGCATATTCCTGTGTCAACACATTCACATTATAGGGCGGTTTTACTTTATTAAACAGTTGAATAATTTCAGCATTTGCCAAAGCCATTCCCAAGCGAATGCCTGCCATTCCCCAAGCTTTAGAGAAGGTTTGCAAGACCACCAAATTAGGATATTTCCCAATCCATTGCACGCAAGAAGCTTGTGTTGAAAAATGAATATAAGCTTCATCTACCACTACAATTCCGTCAAAACCTTCTATCAATTGCTCTATTTTTTCCAAGTCAACATCATTTCCTGTTGGATTATTGGGGCTGCAAATAAATAGTATTTTGGTACGCTCATTTTGAGCGGCTAAAACGGCTGCTACATTGGGTTGATAATTGGCGTCTAAAGGGATTTCTATGTTTTTAATAGCATTCAAACTTGCCGAAACATTGTACATCCCATACGTTGGAGGCAACGTAAGAATGGCATCTTGCCCCCCAATACAAAAAATACGCATCAACAAATCAATGGCTTCATCACTCCCATTCCCTAAGAAAATTTGTTCTTGATTCAGCTGTACCAAAGGCTCAATGGCTTGCTTTAAATTAGCTTGCAATGGATCAGGATAACGGTTATAAGTCGTTCGAATGGTATTCTCATTGGCATCCAAAAAGATGCTCGCCTTTCCCTTAAACTCTGATCGTGCAGAAGAATAAGCTTCCATATTTAGAATATGTGGGCAAACCAATTGCTCTAATGTTCTCATTGCTCTAGTTTTTAAGATTTTCAAGGCTGTTTAATCGAATGGTGACTGCGTTTTTGTGCGCTTCTAATTCTTCGGCTGCTGCCATTAATTCTACTGCCCAGCCAATATTTTTCAAACCTTGTGCGGTTGCTTTTTGGAAGGTAATTTTCTTAACAAAAGAATCTAAAGAAACGCCGCTATAATTACGAGCAAAACCATTGGTCGGCAAGGTATGATTGGTTCCAGAAGCATAGTCACCCAAAGATTCTGGTGTAAAATTTCCTAAGAAAACAGAGCCTGCATTTGTAATTCTATCGGCTATTTCTTCCGCATTTTTTAGATTTAAAATCAAATGTTCTGGCGCATATTCGTTGATAAACTGAATAATTTCATTGGCTGTTTTTAATAAAATAGCTAGACTATTTCCCAAGGCTACTTTAGCAATGTCTTTTCTAGGCAAGCCCTCCACTTGCTCTTTGATGGCTGCTTGCACCTCCTCTAAAACACTTGTATTATCACTCACCAAAACAACTTGACTATCTACGCCATGCTCTGCTTGAGACAATAAATCGGCTGCAACAAAGGCAGGATTTGCCGTTTCGTCTGCCCAAACCAATAGCTCAGAAGGACCAGCAGGCATATCAATGGCTAAGCCCTGTTGGTTGATAATCTGCTTGGCACAGGTTACATACTGGTTCCCAGGTCCAAATATTTTGTAAACCTTAGGAACCGTTTCTGTTCCATAAGCCATCGCTCCAATGGCTTGCACACCACCTATTTTAAAGATTTTGGTACAGCCAACCAAGCTTGCGGTATATAAAATAACAGGATTAATCGTCCCTTCTTTCGTTGGTGGAGAACACAATACAATCTCTTGACAACCTGCTAATTTTGCAGGAATTCCCAACATCAACACCGTGGAAAACAAAGGCGCTGTTCCTGCGGGAATGTACAAACCAACCTTATCTATCGCCACACTTTTTCTCCAACAACTGACCCCTTCCATGGTCTCCACAACTTGATTTTTTTCTTTCTGACTGCTGTGAAAGGCTTCTATGTTTTTCTTCGCTTGCTGAATCGCTTTTTTTAAGTCCTCAGGAACAGAAACAATCGCTGCTTGAATCTCTGCTTCTGAGACCTTAAAGTCATCTAAATCTGCTTGGTCAAATTGCTTGGTGTATGCTTTTACAGCAAGATCACCTTGCTCTTTTACAGCGGATAAAACTTGATTAACCACCGCTTCTAGATTTTTCGTTTCTATGCTTGGGCGCTGTGTTAATGCCTTCCAATTTGTTGGATAATTAAACGTTTTCATGTTCTTTATTTTTTAACAAGTAGTATCATAATAAATTAACACCCTCCTTTTCTTAACGATCTGAGTCCTAAGTTTAAGTAGGAAGTTCTAAGCTGTTTATTATCAAAATGAAACTTGCGACTTTCTACTTAAAACTTATCTACAACTCATCATTTGGAAAAGTACTTAATGACTCAAATGCTCTCAAAATTTATACGTAAGCCATTTTCATTAAAACCTAAACAATCATTTTTTCGATTGGAATCACTAAGATGCCTTCTGCTCCTGCGGCTTTCAGTTTATCAATAATATCCCAAAACGCTTGCTCTTGAACCACCGAGTGCAAGGAACTCCAATTGCTATTTCTCAAAGGCAAAATACTGGGACTTTTCATTCCTGGTAATAAGGCACAGATTTCGTCTATCTTATCATTGGGGGCATTCAACAGAATGTATTTGTTGTTTGCAGCGGCCTGTTTGGCACGAATTCTAAAGAGTAACTGCGCTAAGATTTGTTGTTTTTGGGGTGATAATTGCTGGTTAGCAACCAAAACTGCTTGTGATTTCAGGATGACTTCTACTTCTTTTAATCCATTGCTAAGTAAGGTAGATCCTGTGCTCACCAAATCACAAACGCCTTCTGCTAATCCAATACTAGGCGCAATTTCAACCGAACCACTGATGGCGTGTATGTCGGCTTTTATGTTTTTTTCTGCTAGGTATTTTTTCAGAATATTAGAATAGGTAGTGGCTATTTTTTTGCCTTCCCAATAGTCTACACCTGTGTAGATTTCATTTTTGGGAATCGCTAAAGACAGGCGACATTGTGCAAAGCCTAATTCTAGGACAGTATTGACTTGGGCTTGTTCTTCGAGCAAGACATTCTCACCCAAAATACCGACATCTGCAACGCCATCTTCCACATATTGAGGAATATCATCGTCTCTCAAAAAGTAAATTTCTAAAGGAAAGTTGGTTGCTGGTGATAATAGTTTTCGTTTTCCGTTTTGTAATTGTATGCCACAATCGCTTAATAATTGCATGGATTTTTCGGTTAACCTACCCGATTTTTGGATGGCAATACGAAGAATTTCGTTGTTCATGATGTTGTTTATTATAATAAGAAAGGAAAAATAGATGTGGGTAAAAAAGACAAAAAAAAGAGGCTTATCACCAAGTGATAAGCCTCTTTTGTATTTTGTCTTCTACCTAATTAATTCGCTAAGAATGGAATTGATGATGAGCAGAATGATGGACACATACAGTAGCCTCACTTGACTGACGATGCAGTAAATGATGGTTATGATGTAGTGTATGTGCGTTGCTCAAAAACATAATTATTGTAGAATTGTTTTTTCTGATTTGTTGACACAAACCTACTCTTTTTTATTCGTAACCTCCAAATTTATGGTTGTTTTTTTATTTACCAAGCGCTATTGAAACTGCTGAAATTATGCTTTTTATTATAAAAAAAAACACGCTCCTCCTTATTCTCAAACAAAGATAAACACTTGATATTCAAAAGAAATAAGACTAATTATTTTCCAACTCAAAAAGAGGAATCATTTAGAGAAAAAATAATTGAAATTTTTTATTTTTTTTCCAACTTTTATTATCGCTAGGTGTTATACAAGTATACCTTTTAAACAAACTATTATTCATTAAATCAATTCAATTCATCTATGTTGAGAGCGAATACATCCGATACAGGGTAATAATCAAAGGCAACGTACCTAAGTACCTAGTCTTAATTAATCGACACATTTTTGAAAGGCTATTAATTAACCCTATGTACTTATTAATTCACATTCTAAAATAGTGATTATGAAAAATATACTTCTTATTTTAATTTTCAGTGTGATTCTCCTTCCTATTTCTTTTACACAAGGACAAAAAGTGCTTATCAAATCCTTCAATACTGATTCAGAGGAATTGGTGGTCGATATGGTTGGTCGAGTTTTAGTGAATGAGTGGGACGAAGATTATGTACGTGTCATGAGCAATATAGAAATTAATAATTTTAGTGAGCAGGTATTAATGCGCTTGGTCATGGTTGGTCGCTATTCCATTGTTTCTGAAATGGTTGATGGTGTTATGGTTATAAAAATGCCTAAAATAGCACATCATGTTAGTATCAAAGGAGAAATGTTAGAAGAAGTGCTAGAATATCAAATTTTTGTCCCTAGAGGCATGAAGGTAGAGGTTCTTGGCGCCTACAATTATATTAACTTTTAAGAGGCAATCTGTTTTTTAGAAGATCTTTGAAAGAGGTTTGGAATCTAGTATTTCAAACCTCTTTTTTGTATGTAGTACGACTTGACTAAATGAATTATTTTTCATATATTTAGGAATGATCTCCCCGCTCATTTATTCTAAATACCCATGAAAACTACCAAACACTTATCCTACCTAATCATAGGGCTTTTTTTATGTTGTATCCAAACCGTAAAAGGGCAAGGGTGGATGAAGTTCTACGATACGCCTTTAGATGATTATGCTACTGCTGTTACCCAAACCTTTGATGAAGGCTTTCTTGTTGCTGGGTTTACTACTGTGGGAACAATTGGTGTAGATATATCTGATGCTGTATTTTTAGTAAGAACCAATTCAAGAGGAGATACTATTTGGACCAAAAAAATCGATTTCATACCCTATTACCCTGGATTACAAGAACAAGATAGAGAATCTATTCTCTTTATTAAAAAGAAAAAAGATGGGCATTTTATCTTAGCGGGTACCTTTCGTCACAAAGAAAACATAGGTTTTTCTCAAGAATACATATTCCTTGTAGAAATAGATGAAATAGGAACCGTCCTTTGGACAAAAAAACAACACTTTGGACTTCATCTTCAAAATAGTACCTTAATCCCAAAAGATGTTTCCCTTTCAGGCATTACTCTTACAGATGATGAACATTTTATTATTTCAGGAGATAGAGATGGTAGCCCACCTTTTCAAGGAAGTGCCTCTGCTTTTGTTGCAAAATTAAATCCAATTGGGGATGTTGTCTGGGAAAAAGATGTTTACCAAACTAACTTCACGTTCCAAAATCATGAAATGGTTGGATCTGTTGCAGGTCATATTCAAACGGACAACAATACAACCATAGCAATCTCTAATATAACAACACCTTTTCCTTTCTATCCAACAGACCCTCCTCAGTATTTCAAAACAATTTTATCAAAATTGGATAGTAATGGAAATTTAACTCATACTATTCTTATAGACTCTTCTGGAGTATATAGAGAATTTGAAGGAATAACCAAAACCTCTGATGATCATCTTGTTTTGTGTGGAAATAAAATCTCTAAAATTGACTATAATGGGAATATTACATGGACTAGGGCACTCCCCATTACAAGATCATGGCGACTAAGGGAAGTTCAAGATAAAGGATTTGTTTTATTAGGGGATTATCTCGCTCAGCTTTTTAAATTAGATTCTCTAGGTACTTTAGAGTGGAGTCGTACCTTTGGTGTTACTGGCTCACGTTTCTATGATTTAAAACAAACCAATGATAGCAGCTATATCCTATGTGGCGATCCTGGAATGAATCAATATGGAAATATTTGGTCTAGTATGTGGCTAGTCAAGGCAGACCGTACAGGCAATATGTACACCAACAAACTCAAAGGCAAAATCAGTCATGATAGTAATAACAACTGCGCTTTTGATTCTACCGAAAATGGACTTGAAAACATCATTGTACAAGCAAGCAAAAGCACGGGTACACATAGTGTGTTTACCAATTCAGATAATTTAGGACAGTATGAACTGACTTTAGATAGTGGCGATTATGAAATCAGCATTCACCCTCAAGGTCCTTATTGGGATTCTTGTCAAGCTACTCAATTACTCAGTTTCACTAGTTTTCATCAATCAGATTCCATCGACTTTTCGGTTCCAGCAAGGGAGCATTGTCCTTTCTTAAATGTAGATATTTCTATTCCACGAGCTAGGGTTTGTACGAATGGAACTTACTATGTACATTATTGTAATCATGGTACAGAAAGTGTTCAAAATACGTCGCTGGAGATCAATTTGAATTCTAAATTAGCCTTTGTATCGAGCTCTATTCCAACGAGTCAACAAAGTGGCAACAGCCTTTTTTATAATGTAGGTGCTTTAGCTCCTGGAGAATGTGGTGATTTCACCATTACTGTTTTTGTAGATTGTAATGCTGCTTTAGGTGAAACACTTTGTTCAGAAGCCTATATTAAGCCCGATACTTTATGTAATTTAGAGCTTCCTTATCTTCAAATTTCAGACAGTTGTTTGGTCGATACCGTTCAATTTTTTGTACATAATCTAGGGGCGACAACGCCTAACCTTGTTCCCTATTGGATTCTAGAAGATAGTACTGTAGTGGATACAGGCTGGATGATGTTAAATTGGGGCGATACGACAAGTATTTTACACCATCTCTTTGATCCCAATGCTTCTTGTCAACTGGTTATTGCGCCAAATTCAGAACGTTTCTATACCGTTTCAAGTATTCTAAATTGTACCTCTAGCAATAACACAAGCCCTTTATTGTTTCCTAATAATAATACCAATCCATTTTCAGACTATGACTGTACTCCTGTTCGCACGTCTTTTGACCCGAACGACAAAAATGCACAGCCTGTAGGTTTTGGTTCAGAACATTATATCTTTCAGAATGAAGCGCTTGAATATAAAATACGGTTTCAAAACACCGGCAATGATACCGCATATAGAGTGGTTCTAGTAGATACCTTGCCAAGTGAATTAGACATTACCTCCTTGAGTATTGAAAATAGTAGTCATTCCTTTACTTGGGAAGTTTTTGGGAATGGCGTTTTAGAAATTGTTTATGATAACATCATGCTTCCTGATAGCAATGTCAACGAGCCTGCGTCTCATGGATTTATTACCTTCAAAATTAAGCAAAACTACAATTTACCTATTGGTAGCAAAATAAAAAATTCAGCCGCAATTTACTTTGATTTTAATAAGCCCATTATTACAAATGAAGCATTCCACACGATCTCTGATCGCTTTTTACCTATAGAAATACCTAAAAGAGTTGTTAAAATAACTCCAGATAGATTCCTTGTTTATCCCAATCCAACGTCCAATCAACTGACCATTCAACAATACAAAAATCGTGTAGCAGAGATTGAATTATTCCACATAAATGGGCAACTATTATTGCAGACCAATATGAGTAATAATCTTAAAACAATTGACCTTTCTAACTTCGTAGCAGGGGCTTATATCTTGAGAATAAAAGCAAAAGAAGGCACACAAACATTTAAAATTATGAAGATAGGAAAGTAGCTTTTTTGCTTTTCGAAACCTAGAAGCTGTTTAGAATTAACGATTTTTAATAATATGTTTTTTACTTAGAAATGTATACCCCATTTTATAAAGGGCATCGCCCTGACACTATTATTAAAAAAAACAAACAAAATACTAAAAGGGCATCGCCCTGACACCCTTTTATCCGAAAAAAAACATCTGAATATAAAATAATGAATCCCTACGCTTCTTATCTTGATATTGTATGAATGGTGACGAAGCGATGCTTCTTATATGGTATGCTGGGCATTCTGTTTTCTATCAATGGGTTCGAAGCTAACGCTCCTATTCCAAGGAGGTTTTTCTCCCTAA
>CALDEP010000115.1 GCA_937942475.1 uncultured Aureispira sp. | reverse complement strand
TTCAAGTTCATTGTTCGAGAATCAATAAAGTGATCGTAGAGGTCATTTATTTTTTCGAAATTCTGTTCATTATAATTTGTCTTGGAAAAATCCTTTTCTGTTTCAGAAGCTAGGAAAATTAAATTTCGAGAGGCCTCGTTTCCTGGAGTTGCCAAAAGCTCTGTTTTAAACCCAGCTTCTTCTAAGGTTTTATAGACTGATCGGGCAGCAAGTCCAAGTTCTCCTTTTACATAACCATAGAAATTAATCATAATCATCCCACCAGGGTTTAAGATTTTTTTAGTGTCTTCAAATCCTTCGATGGTAACTAAATGCTCTGGCACGGCTTCACTCAAAAAAGTATCAAAAATAACAATATCATATTTCTTATCCGTAATTCTTACATGATGTCGAGCATCATCTATAATCACATTAGTAGAAGGATTTAGATTAAAATAATCAACAGAAACTTCCCAGATTCTTTTGTCAATTTCTACCACATCTGTCTCAAAACCTAGCCGATCTAATTGCTTGACTAAGGTACCTCCACCTAAACCTAACAATAAAACCTTAGATCCTTTTGGAAAAATGGAAGCGGCGGTTGGGAAGTAATTTGCCCAAGTCCAAATACTGTATTCCAAATCATTTTCCAATCCAACATAAGTTTGCAAGGTATTATTAACAATCAAGGCTCTACCTTCTCGATTATCCGTCGTAATATCGTAAGAAGGATGATCGACTACTTTTACTTGACCTAAAATTCCTTCTGATTGATACCGTATTTTGTACTCTTCATTAAATTGTTCAGAAGGTTTTAAGCTCAAAAATGCAAAGCCACCTAGCAAGATGATAACAAGTCCTGCATTTTTTTTATTCATAAAAAGAGAAACAAGTGGGCAGAGCGTGAGTAAAAGACCAATCATTACAGCTGGTATCCTCAAACCAAAATTGGGAATAACATAAAACCCCATGATAAATGTAGCCAAGATTCCACCAAGGGTAGAAATGGCATAGACATTTCCTGCACTATTTCCAGCAGATTTTGCATCTTCTGTCAACAGGTTAATAATTATTGGAGAGACCATTCCCATAAAAACCAAAGGGGGTAACATAAAGATGAGTAAGGAAAGAATCGCCCCCATTTCTAGAGAAAGATGGATGGTTTGATTCATAATCATCTCACTCGTAAATGGCATTACGACCAAAAGCAATCCTGCACAAACTAAAACCCAATACAAAAAAGAAGCACTCCCTGCATATTTTTTTGAAAAACGCCCCCCTAAAAAATACCCAATGGTCAATCCACCAAGGGTCAATGCTAATGCCGCAGCCCAGACGTAAAGTGAGGTTCCAAAAAAGGGCGCTAATAATTTTGCCCCGACCAATTCACAAGCCATTACAGAACCACCTTCTAAAAAGGAAAGAAAGAACAAATATTTTTTACTTGGGTTTTTCATATGTTTTTTTTCGTAAAAAAGAAGGCGGGCAAAATTGCCCGCCTCCAAATATCTAAATTATTTTTTTAAAATATTAATGGTGTGCAATTTTATCAGGATTTCCATCAGGATCTCCATTTACAGTTCCACTACTTGTGATGCCTCCTATTAAAAGGATTCCACAAACGTGTGGAGCAGCCATAGACGTTCCGCTTATTGTATTATAACCACCACTTTTCCAAGTAGAATTAATACTTGAACCTGGTGCACAATAATCTACTGGAGGGTTTCCATAATTAGAAAAACTTGACCAGCTGTCAGAAGAAGTCATAGAAGAAACCGTATAAACATTGTTTCCATTCACTCTTGCTGGAGAACTATTGTTCGCATTTTGAGATTCATTTCCTGCTGCCAAAGCAAAAGGACAGCTAGATGAAGCTGCTAAAACAGCATTATCCAATGCTGTAGAAATGCCACCACCTAAGCTCATATTTGCAGCATCACCACTTGAAGCATTTGCTGCTACATAGTCTACTCCTGCAATTACACCTGAGTTAGATCCACTTCCTCTTCTATCCAAAACTCTAATAGAAACAACTGGAGCTCCAGCTGCAACGCCAACTACACCTATATTGTTATCAATCGCTGCTACTGTACCAGCAACATGAGTACCATGTCCATTTTGGTCATCTGCCGTTGAGTTTCCACCCAAAAATGTTTGACTATTAGCTACGTCAACATTCAAATCAGGATGATCTAAATCAATTCCTGAATCAATGATCCAAGCCGTTCCTGAGTTAGCACCATTGATAGCACCACCTACTCGAGTCACGCCCCAAGGAGTCGTTTGTGTAGCCGTTCCACCACCTCCACTTGGAGGTCCACCCATCATTACACTAAAGATTTGATCTTGCTCAATATATGCCACTCGATCATCTGTTCTTAATGTTTTTAATTCATCTTCGCTCAATTCCACAGCAATACCTGTAAGCGTCTTAACGTACGATTGCTTTATTTCTTTTGCAGCAAAACCCTTTTCTTTTAGCAATCCTCTAGAATTATTTTCCAATTTAGATTTTTCCAATTGGTAATTTCCTTTGTTGATCGCCGTTTTTTCTAAAAGAGTAGGAAATGCATCGTCTTTAAAAATAACGATATAGCTCCCTTCTATAGCTTCAGCTTTGTTATATGTAATAACATGAGCTACTTCCGTTTCTTCTGTTTCTGTTTGTAATGTTGCAGAATCCTTAGTACAGCTATACAATACCGCAGCAGAGATAGCAGTAGTAAATAACATTTTGGTGGTTGTGTGTTTCATACAGTTTTTTTTAAATTAAATGGTTAAATAAAGTAGTTAAAGGCAATAAGGTGTATTACCATAAAATATAGTTTAAAGCACAGTACATGCTTATTCATTCATATGTAAATTAGTTGCAGACAAATCCTATCTATGGGAAAAAGTACGATGGATGATATTCAGCTTTGTGTAAAAAATTAAGTTTAACAATAAAATAAAGAAAGAATAAAAACTTGCTTGGGCAGCAAATTTCTGAATTTAATTTTTGGAGCGACGGCTAAACTAATATAATATTTTCATATTACGAAATATAATTTAGGTATTTTATGCTCCTAAGAAAAAATTAAGCCCATGAGAAGTTTTATGCTTCTTATGGGCTTAGAGATATTTAAGGTAAAAAAGTTGAATTCTAAAAATTAGCCAATTAAACTACAACTGAGTAAAATAAAGTACTAAATAATTACAAATTAAAACAATCCTCTCGCTCCACCACAGCCACCATCATTCGACAAACATGCTCCAAATCCTCCTGAGGCATCACATAAGGCGGCATAATGTACAAGAGATTCCTAAAAGGGCGAATCCAAACGCCATGCTCCACTAAAAAGGCCTGTGTTTTTTCGACATTTACAGGCATTGTGGTTTCAATCACACCTATTGCCCCTAAAACACGAACTTCTTTCACCAAAGGTAATGCTACTGCTTTTGATAACGCCTCTTTTAAGGTAGTCTCAATATTCGTGATTTGCTGTTTCCAATCAGAATTTTTCAACAAATTTAAACTAGCATTTGCAACCGCACAAGCCAAAGGGTTTCCCATAAAAGTAGGTCCATGCATCATGACACCTGCCTCTCCATTACAGATGGTATCTGCAACGGTTCTACTACAAATTGTTGCCGCCAGGGTCATATAACCGCCTGTCAAGGCTTTTCCAACACACAAAATATCAGGAACAATTTCGGCATGTTCTACAGCAAAGAATTTTCCTGTTCGCCCAAATCCCGTCGCAATTTCATCAGCAATCAATAAGATGCCATGTTGTGTACAAAGGCGACGAATTTCGCTTAAATATTGTGGTGCATAAAAACGCATTCCTCCTGCCCCTTGCACAATGGGTTCTAAGATAAACGCAACCGCATCCTTTGCATTTTCTTCAAAAAAGTGTTCAATTATTACAAGCTCCTCCTTTGTTAATGTTTCTTTAAAACCTTTCTCTGGCGCTTCCATAAAAGCGTGTTTCGGCATAAAATCCTGAAACAAATGATGCATCCCAGACACAGGATCGCAAACAGACATCGCTCCAGAAGTATCTCCATGATAGCCTTTTTTCAAAGTCAAAAACTTAGAACGTGTTTGGTTTCCTAAAGCATGTTGATATTGCACCGCCATTTTCATCGCAACTTCTACGGCAATAGACCCACTGTCACACAAAAAGACGGCATCTAAACCTTCTGGTGTTAGTTCCACTAAATTTTTCCCTAAATCAATTGCTGCTTGATGCGTCAAACCGCCAAACATCACGTGTGCCATTTTTTTCGTCTGATTGAT